>CALMHE010000001.1 GCA_937863865.1 uncultured Anaerolineaceae bacterium
TGAGACCATCAAGGTGATCCGCCAGCTCACCAGCCTCGGTCTGGTTGAAGCCAAGACAATGGCTGAAACTGCGGGAGCCAAAATTTTGTCCGGTGTTAGCAAGGAAGCCGCAAAGGACGCCAAGGAAAAGCTCGAAGCTGCCGGCGCCAATGTGGAAGTTGCTTAGTTAATTCCTTTCAAGACAAATCACAAACCCCTCCCGCATTTCGAGAGGGGTTTGTCATTGATTGTTTTATCCCAACAGGGGAATGATCAACCCTGCACAACCTGGCGGATGACCATCACCACCTTGCCCATCACGCGCAGATGGCGGGGATTGTCAATATAAATGGGTTTCATGGTGGGGTTGGCGGGCTGGAGCCGGACGCGGCTTTCCTCCTTGAAGAAATACTTGAGGGTGGTCTCATCCCGGTCATCCAGCCAGACGGCGACCATGTCACCGTTGTTGGCTTCCACAGCCGGTCGCAGGATGATGATGTCTCCATCATTGATCATGGCGTCAATCATGGAATCTCCCTTGACCTCAAGGGCAAAGAGCTCGCTGGGTTTTTCGCGCACAGGCAGCATGGAGCGCGCCACATCCACGGATGAATCAGGTCCAAAGTAGCCGGGGCTGCTGTCAGCAAGCTGCGGCATGGGGATGGGCTCACTGGCGACAATCCGCCCCAGGAGGGGGATGGAAACCATGTCCCGCAATGCAGCCAGGGTTCCGCGTGAGCGGGTGGTTTTCTTGCTGGCTGTGACAGCACCAGCTGGGATTGGCTGTAAAATGCAGATACTGCGCGAGATATGACCATCGCGGCTGATGTGTCCCATGTCTTCCAGTTGGCGCAAATAATAATCCGCCAATGAGGTGGATTTGACCCCTATATAATCGCCGATTTCCCGGATGGAGGGGGAGTATCCGCGCTGATCCTGAAAGTCGTGGAGAAACTCCATGATGCGGGTATGCCGTTCGGATAATTTCTTGACTCTGGGCGACACTGCTACCTCCTTAATCAGAACAACCGTTCATATGCAGATATTATATACGAACAATTGTTCTGTGTCAACAGCCATTTTGACAATATATCCCCCTTTTTCAGACTAATATGGGATTATTTACGCTTTTACCACCTAAAAAAACACCCCGCATTTGAAAAAATGCGTGGTGGGGCAAGGCTTTTCCTGGTTAATCAGCATCCCGTTCACGCAGGTGGGGGAAGAGAATGACATCCCGGATGGACGGGCAATCTGCCAGCAGCATGACCAGCCGGTCCACACCAATTCCAAAGCCGCCGCTCGGCGGCATGCCCATTGCCATGGCGCGCAGATAATCCTCGTCCATGGGGTTGCGTTCTTCATCGTTTATGTCATAGGCGCGACCCAGTTCCAGGAAGCGGGATTCCTGGTCGATGGGATCATTCAACTCGGTAAAAGCATTGCATAATTCCATGCCGCAGACAAAGCCTTCGAACCGTTCCACCGTGGTGGGATCACCGGGGATGCTCTTGGCAAGCGGGGAGATATCCCGCGGGTAATTGTAAAGGAAGGTGGGCTGGATGAGGGTGGGTTCCAGGTAATCACCCAGCATGCTGTCGATCAGTTTACCACGCGGTTGATCGGGTTTGACGGGGAGACCGTGTGCCTGCATGGCTGCAGCCAGGCTTTGAGTATCGGGATGGGCGTTAATGTCAATGCCGGTCACTTCCATCAAACTCTGACTCAATTCCACCCGTTTCCAGGGTGGGGTGAGGTCAACGCTGTGACCACGGAACTGGATTGTATGGCGACCGAGCACCTTCTCAGCGACGAAGGAAATCATCGTTTCGGTCATATCCATGACTTTGAGATAGTCAGAGTACGCCATGTAGAATTCAAGCTGGGTGAATTCAGGATTGTGTTTGTAGGAAACACCCTCATTGCGGAAGTCGCGTCCAATTTCATAAACCCTGTCCAGTCCACCCACCAGTAATCTCTTCAGGTACAGTTCGAAGGAAATGCGCAGATACAGCTGTTGTTTCAACTGGTTGTGCTGGGTAATGAATGGGCGGGCGGCAGCACCGCCGTAAATGGGCTGCAGGATGGGAGTTTCCACTTCCAGAAAACCGCGTTCATCCAGGAAATGACGCAGGGCTGCCAGCGTGGCAGCGCGGATCCGAAAGACTTCACGTACTTCGGGGTTTACCGCCAGGTCGGCATACCGTTGGCGGTAACGGGTTTCGGGGTCACTGAGGGCGGCATGGCGCACAACTTCGCCATCCACGACTTCGTCCTTGGCAGCAGGCAGGGGGGTGATGGCTTTGGCTAACATGCGGAAGTTATGGACCTGCAGACTCACCTCTCCGGTGCGGGTGCGAATCATCAAGCCGGAGGCTTCGATGAAATCACCCAGGTCAAAATCATTCCGAAACCGGGCAAGCTCTTCCTCACCCACATCGTTGATCCGGAAGAAAAGCTGAAGGCGACCGGTGCTGTCCTCGATGTGGGCGAAGCTGAGTTTGCCCATGTGACGCAGGGAACGCAGCCTGCCAGCCAGTGTGGCTTGCACAGGATCACCTGATGCTTCCGCGGCTTCAAATGCCGTTATGGCTTGCCGGGCATTGTGAGTAACATGAGAACGGGTTGGATAGGGGTTGATTCCCTCCGCCTGCATGCGCTGCAGTTTTGCAAGCCGAATTTTTTCTAGTTCTGATCGTTCCATCGATAATTCCTTTCAATCATATTCCTTGTTTCAAAGAAAAGCCCCGCCCCTGGTAATTGGGCGGGGCTGAATGAGCCTTTTTTTCTTACACCACTTTGAGTACATCCACTACAAAAGCACCCGCCGGAGCATCCACCTGGACCCGGTCGCCCAACTTATGATTGAGAAGAGCACGACCGAGCGGAGATTCATTGGAGATCTTGCCATGGACGGGATTGGCTTCAGCGGCACCCACAATTGTAAAAACATCCGATTCGGAAGTTCCTTCCTTCTGGATGGTGACCGTTGAACCTACCTGGATGACTTCATGGGTGGCTGGACCTTCGCTGATGACCCGGGCAGTCGCCAGCAGGACTTCCAATTCCTTAATGCGTCCTTCTACAAACGCCTGTTCATTCTTCGCTGCTTCGTACTCGGCATTCTCAATCAACTCACCGCCTTCCATGGCTTCATGAAGGCGTTGGGCGATTTCCTCCCGCTTAACTGTACGCAAGTAATCGAGTTCGTCCTGTAATTTTTTTTGACCTTCCTGGGTTAAAAAGGTGGTGGGTGGCATATCTGCTTCCTCTGTGTTGGCTATTACCGATCGAAACCGGCATTTGGGGAGGTGTTAATAAAACAAAAGAAAACCTCTCCATCTGGAGGGATTTCCCGACTAATCATTTGCATTAAGTGTCAATAGTTTACCATAAACTTAAATGAATGACAAGCGCTTATTTTACAAACTGTCATAAACATTGGGATCAGGGCGTGGGGGTGGCAGCAACTGGTGGGAAAAATTCCATGGAAGCCAGAACAGCTTCAAACCAGGGTTCCAACTCCGCCCATTTCCCGGTGTCCGCCACACCCATGATCAGAAAATGTTGTCCGGGTTCCGGCACAAGGACTGCCATCCGCCCCTGCATTTCCAGGTTTTCCGGCGATCCTACCAGCTCCATGATCGCTCCATCCACCCCGCTGATGTCGATTTCCTGGGTGTCAGTGGATAGATAATCCAAACCGTGCAGATAGAGGGTGAGATAATCAAGAGCGGTCATGTTTTTTCGGGCAGGGTCAAAAGAGCCGGTCATGAAGAGCCCCGGACCGGTTGTCGGATTGCCTTCCGGAGCAATCAGGAGGGTCAACTGCTTGCTTGTCTGGGTGTTAAACTCCGGGATGGTACGATAGGTGTAACCACCCGGTTCGTTACGCACCTGGTCACCCAGCGGAGGACCGGATGGTGTGGCTGTGGGTTGATTGATGGCAGTAATATTTCCACAACCGGCAAGGGTGACTGCGAGCAGCAGAATAATCCAAATGGACAGGAAACGCATTTTCATTTATTAAACCTCTATGATGATCGGGTGACAACTTGATTACGTTATTAGTTCATGTTGTTGAACAGTTCCCAATGATACCCTTAAATGGAATTCTTGTAAAAAGACTTCCTGCGGGCAAAGATTCCAAATTACCGTGATGATGTGAATATCCGGGATGACATGGTCTTTCCCGGATATCCATTGAAGAGATAAATGGGGTTATTTTCCGTTTAGAAATTTCCCGAAAAAGCGGGTGAAATAAATATATTCTCCAGCATGGTTGGGATTGGCGGCATCCCATTGGGTTGCAAAGGTCGCCACCACGTCATTGGCATCCAGTTTTGCACCATTACTGAAAACAACTCCATAACGCAGTTCAAATGTCCATTCAGTCATATCTGCATTGGACGACCAGTATTCCGCCAATCCAGGTTCCACGCCCACCCCGCCGAGACCGTATTCAGTCAAAGT
>CALMHE010000002.1 GCA_937863865.1 uncultured Anaerolineaceae bacterium
CTCCCCGGTGTTAATGCCGATTCCCACCTCGAACGTGGGCTGGCCCGCGCTTTCGCGCAACGCGTTGAGTTCTTCGTTCCTGGCCTGCATGGCCATCGCCGCACGGACACACTGTTCCGCGTCATCCGGCGCGGCAAGAGGAGCGCCGAACACCGCCATCACCTCGTCGCCAATGAATTTGTCGAGCGTGCCCGCATGCTGAAAAATGATCTCGGTCATGGCGGTAAAATGCTGGTTCAGCAGCATGACCAGGTCGATGGGCGCGATCCGTTCCGCGATGGCCGTAAACGAGCGGATGTCGCAGAACATCACCGTCACAACGCGCTTGTCCCCCCCGAGCCGCAGCGCAGTATCGTGTTTCATGACCTGCTCAACAATAGAGGGCGACAGGAAACGCCCCAGATTGGCGCGGGTCTTCTCCGCTTCCACCGCCTCGCGGTACAGCCGGACGTTCTCGATGGCCATGGCCGACTGGGCGGCGAGTGACGTGAACAGTTCGAGGTCTTCGTTGGTAAACACCGCCCCCGGACGGCTGGTGTCGAGGTAAATGGACCCGAGCACGCGGCCCTCGGTCTTCAGCGGTGCGCACATGGCGCTCGTGATCGCCTGCTGGATAAACTGACCCGGCATATCCCCGGTGCCCTGTTCCAATTTTTGCAGAGCCCGGATAACGCCCTCCAGCTGCCAGGGTGTGGTGGAGCAGGCTGGATACCAGGTCTGCCAGGAAATGTTAATTTTTAAACCGGTAATAATATCCTTGGGGAGCGTATTTTCAACCCCACCCATGATCATAAGTTGTTCAATGTCATCCAGGACCGTTGAGGGGGACGTTTTAAGAACAGCTACCTTGCCTTTTCCGGGAAATTCACTCATTTTTTCAATCCTTCCACTTGAATGTATTTTACTCAAAACATCCAATTTATTCCAGTAACAGATTACCTTATCCATTTGTTCCAATTCCCGAATTGTTTTGTAATAATTCACTTTCGGTTATAATTATCAGAACTGTGAATTATGTTTATAAGTGATATTATTTCCTGGCAAATTTATCCATTTATTGCGGATGGCTGGGACGTTGCTTTTCAGGGAGGATGAACTGGATACACACCGCATTACGCAGGGCTTTGACCAAAATTCCGGGATTGTCCGGCAATTGCAGTCTGGAACCATTCTGCAGGAACGTTATTTAATTCAGGATGTTATAGGTGTTGGGGGGATGGGTTCTGTTTATCGGGCAAGAGATCTTCGTTTCCAAAACGTGGTCAAGCTGGTGGCAGTGAAGGAGATGATTAATTCAACCCCCGATCCATTAATTCGGGAAACGATTGTTCAAAACTTTGAACGTGAAGCCAATATTCTGGCTGCATTAAATCATCCCTCCATTTCTAAAATATTTGATTTTTTCACACATGACGAACGCTCGTACCTTGTGCTGGAATTTATCCTGGGCAAGGATATGGAAGCGTTAATTGAGGATACGGAAGGATTTATCGAGGAAGCGCGGGTGGTTTCCTGGGCAGTCGAATTATGTGATGTTCTCAGTTATTTACATGCCCATAAGCCGGAACCGATTATTTTTCGCGATATGAAACCATCCAACGTAATGATCAATCCACAGGATCGGATAGTACTGATCGATTTTGGAATTGCCAAATCCTTCCGGGTTGGTCAAAAAGGGACCATGATTGGCACCGAGGGATACTCCCCCCCGGAGCAATATCGCGGTGATGCCACACCCCTGGCGGATATTTATGCCCTGGGCGCCACCTTGCATCATGTGCTTACCAAGTGGAATCCGCGTTTGGAAGCGCCTTTCTCTTTCCTGGAGCGCCCGATTCGCAAGGCAAATCCAAGTGTGTCCCAGGAATTGGAATCAGTCATCTATACTGCTCTCCAGTACGATCCGAAAGACCGTTTTCCAACAGCAGAGGCAATGAAAGAAGCCTTGTTAATGACTGCAAAAAAGACGGGAATATTATCCCGCATTTCCCCGCCAGCGGTGGAAACAGAACAAACCATAAAACCAATCTGGACATTTAAATGCGAGGATGAGATCCGTGCCACAGCGGCATGTAATAAGGGGATTGTGTATATAGGTTCGTATGATACAAATATCTACGCCCTCAATGCTGGGGACGGGAAAATGGTTTGGAAATACCCAACCCTGGGCGGGGTGGTGAGCTGCCCGGCACTTTCGGATGGGCTTGCCATTTTTGGTTCTGAAGATCGGACTCTTTATGCTGTTTCCGAGCGGACTGGCAAACTGGAATGGAATTTTCAGACAGAAGGATCCATTCGTTGTTCTCCACAGGTGTCGGAAGGTCATGTTTTCACTGGCTCGGATGATGGATATTTCTATGCAGTCAATCTGGCGACGAATCGGATGACATGGCGGCTGGATGTGGTGGAGCCAATCCGGTCCACACCTTTTTTAATGAATGAATTGGCATATTTTGGCTGTGAAACGGGAGAATTATTTTGTGTGGATTTCCGGGGTCAAATCCGATGGCGGTTCCAGGCAAAACGTCCAATCACATCTTCACCTTATTTATCCCAGGGGGTGGTTTATGCATCCTCACTGGATGGGATGGTATATGCCTTGGATGCACAATCCGGTTGGGTAATCTGGAGATATCGGATGGGAAAAGGTTCAGTCTCGTCACCAATTCGAACTGACAATATGATCATTCTCGGGTCTGCAGACGAATATATTTATTGTCTCGATGCAAATAATGCCCGGGAAATCTGGCGTTTTAAAACCGAACACCAGGTGAGTGGTTCGCCCCGGGTAAATAAAGATTGTGTCTATTGCGGCTCTGCTGATGGAAATTTATATTGTTTGGAAACGCGGACTGGCAGGTTTCGTTGGAAATTTTCCACGGGCGGACCCATAACGGCTGCGCCGTTAATCGTGGATAATGTTCTTTATATTGGGTCGACTGATCACATCTTCTATGCCTTCCTGGTATGAGGTGTAGAATTATATTGGCTTGGATTTGAAAAGAGGCACTTGTGAATCTACTTCAAAAATTTCTACAGGTATTTACCAAATCAAAGAACTCGACTCATGCAGCCGATCCAAGTCAAACTGCTCCCCTTACAGAAGAACAGATGGGTGCAATCATAGCTGTACCTAAATTCAATCCCGCTCAACTACTGGTGGGAACTGCTCAATCAACGGGTTTGCAGCGCGACCATAACGAGGATTCTCTCTTTGCCTTCTCATCCGTCCTGGCAGAAGGTAAAAATGCCTTACCCTTCGGCGTCTTTATTGTTGCCGATGGAATGGGCGGGCACCAATATGGTGAGATTGCCAGCGGGATCGCCACCCGGATCATGAGTTCACATATTCTTTCCAGTTTATATTTGCCGTACCTTTCCCCGGGTGGCAGCCAGAATATTGAAAGCCTGCAGGAATTGATGGAAAAGGGAATGCGTGAAGCTCAACTGGAAGTCCGCCGGCATGCACCTGGAGGAGGTACAACCATGACAGCTCTGATTGTCATGGGTGAACAGGTGGCGTATGCCCACGTTGGGGATTCCAGGGCATATTTTATTTACCCTGATGGGAGAATGAATGCCATTACGC
>CALMHE010000003.1 GCA_937863865.1 uncultured Anaerolineaceae bacterium
ATATGCATATGAACCCGGTGAGGCGGAGTTGCTTGATCAAATTGTCCCCCGATTTACAGCATTGCAGATATACCAGGCAATTCTAACATCCCAGGCAAGTGAACACGCCGCACGTATGGTTTCCATGAGGAATGCGACCGATAACGCTTTGGAATTAATTTCATTCCTGCAATTGCAATACAACAAAGCGCGCCAGCAGAGCATCACCAGCGACATGCTGGATATCGTTGGCGGAGCAGAAGCACAGACTGTTTAACAATGATTCTAAATAATATTCCATGGATAATATTGGAGGGCAAGTGATGGCACAACCAACAGGACATATTGCACAAGTTCTAGGAAGCGTGGTTGATGTAAGTTTTTCTGAAGGAGATCTGCCGGAGATTTATGAAGCGATCGAAGTGATGAGCCCGGAGGGAGAATCGCTGGTTTTGGAAGTGGAACGACATCTTGGAGATCAAAATGTGCGATGTGTAGCCATGGACAGTACGGATGGATTAATGCGGGGTTTACCTGTCCAGCGAACCTTTGCTCCCATCCGCGTTCCGGTTGGACCTGTGACTCTGGGAAGAGTATTTAATGTGCTCGGTAAACCTGTGGATGGAAAAGGACCGGTCAGCGCCAATGAGTATTATCCAATTCATAGACCAGCCCCATCGTTTGCTGAACAATCCACCCGGGTGGAAGTGTTTGAAACCGGATTGAAAGTCATTGACCTGATCGCTCCCTTCACAAAGGGAGGAAAAACTGGCATTTTTGGCGGTGCTGGTGTCGGAAAAACTGTCATTATCCAGGAATTGATTCGTTCCATTGCCACTGTGCATCAAGGAAACTCAGTTTTTGCCGGTGTGGGTGAAAGGACCCGTGAAGGCACACAATTATATCGGGAGATGCTGGAATCGGGTGTCATGAAGGATACTGTGATGGTCTTTGGGCAAATGAATGAGCCGTCTGGAGTGAGGCTGAGGATTGCCCTTTCTGCACTGGCAATGGCTGAATATTTCCGCGACCAGGGACGCGATGTACTTTTATTCATTGACAATATCTTCCGGTTTACCATGTCTGGCTCGGAAGTATCAGCTTTGTTGGGACGGATGCCATCAGCAGTGGGTTATCAGCCCACACTGGCGACAGAAATGGGCGAATTGCAGGAGAGAATCACATCCACGAGGTATGGTTCCATCACGTCGATGCAGGCGGTTTATGTTCCTGCGGATGATTATTCAGATCCTGCCCCGGTGGCAACGTTTACCCACCTTGATGCGACAATAGCCCTGGAACGATCCATTGCAGAAAAAGCGATTTACCCCGCAGTGGACCCCCTGGCTTCGACATCCCGTATTTTGGATCCAAGAATTGTGGGTGATGATCATTATACGACTGCCAGGGAAGTCCAGCGCGTATTGCAACGATACAAGGACTTGCAGGATATTATCGCCATCCTCGGCATCGACGAATTAAGCGAGGATGATAAACTGATTGTCTCCCGTGCCCGGAAAATTGAAAAGTTCTTCTCACAACCCATGTATGTTGCTGAACAGTTCACCGGTCAACCGGGACGATATGTTCCCTTGCGTGAAACAGTAACTGGTTTCCGAGAAATTCTCGATGGGAAACATGATGCATTACCGGAACAGGCATTTTACATGGTTGGTACGATCGGAGATGCCATCGAAAAATCCGAAAAGTTGTCGAAGGAATAATAAAAAGGAGAGCTGATGCCAATCCGTTGCGATATTGTCTCACAGGATCGAATTGTGTTCTCGGGTGATGTCGACATTGTCGTTTTACCCGGAGCTGAGGGTGTGATGGGTGTATTGCCCAATCATGCACCTTTGTTGTCGGTCCTGCAATACGGTGTGGTGGCTGTCCGCTCAGGAGGTCAGGAACAGTACTTCACGGTCGCAGGCGGTGTGGTCGAGGTTCAACCGGATCATGTGACAGTTCTGGCTGATGCTGCAGAAAATGTGTTTGAAATAGACATACAACGAGCGGAAGCTGCAAAACACAGGGCAGAAGAGGTATTGGCAAAGGGTTTGCCTGTGGATTCTGACCTATACTTAACTCAACAGGCTGCCTTAAGGCGTTCAACCATGCGAATAAATGCAGCCCGTCGGTATACTGGAAAAAGACCACGTGTGGATTAATCCATTAGTTTACGGTATTAATAAATCAGAAAGGAACGTCCGGTAATGCCCGTACTTTCTCGTGAGCTAGGCATCGATCTTGGTACTATGAACACGGTCATTGCTGAAGGGAATCAAATTCTCCTGGAAGAGCCAACGATTGTTGCTCTGTTAATGCAGGAACAAAAAATTGTTGAGTGGGGGCAGGCAGCCAAAGACATGATGGGGCGTGTCCCGGAATCGATCGAGGTTGTTCACCCTTTGCAGCATGGTGTCATTGCTGAATATGAAATTACAGAACGTATGCTGCAATATCTGATAAAACGATTGACTGGTTCCATGCTTTTCTTCAGACCCCGGGTGATGATTACTCATCCATATGGAGTAACCAGTGTGGAAACCAGGGCAGTTCATGAAGCAGGTTTGGGCTCAGGCAGCCGGGATGTTTTTCTGATCCAACAACCGCTCGCAGCTGCACTGGGTGTCGATTTACCAATTGGGACGCCGACTGGCAACATGATCATCTGCCTGGGTGGAGGTACAAACCAGGTTGCCGTCCTGGCAATGAATGACACGATCGTTGCGGAAACTGCTCGAACGGGCGGATTATCACTGGATGAAGCCATCATTACATACATACGGAAAAAATTTGGATTGTTAATTGGTCAACCAACTGCGGAGCAGGTAAAAATTCAAATCGGGGCTGCCAGTCCTCTCGAAAATCCACTTGCGGTGGAAATCCAGGGGCAGGATCGGGTGACTGGATTACCGCGCCCGGTCAACCTGACCACAGATGATATTGTTGAGGCATTGGAAGAACCTCTGGCTGATCTTATACATTTGGTGCGGCGGGTATTGGAAAAAACCCCCCCGGAATTGATATCGGATATTATTGACAGAGGTGTCGCAATTTGTGGTGGAGGTTCCCTTCTGCGCGGGATTGAAAAATATCTCACCAAATCGTTGGGGATACCGGCATATATGGTCGATCACCCAACAACCTGTACAGCCCAGGGTGCAGCCAAAGCTCTTGGAATGCGCGATGTGTTGCGCCGAAGTTTGACCAGAGTTTAAATGGGTGTTTTTGTATCCATATGATGCACTCCGGAATGGAGTGCATTTTTTTGAAGTCCTAATCCCAAGTATCAGGATGCATCTTTCACCAGCCTATCCATGTATACTCTCTCTTTTCTGTTTGCGCTGTTACCTTTTATTTTGATATTTCTTTTATTGACTATCAAGAGAGCCGCAGCGGATGTTGCCGGTGTGGCTGGTTGGGTTGTGACAATATTAATTGCCTGGCTATGGTTTAAAACGCCATTGGAAATCACTCTATTGTCCAGTGTGTCCGGGTTGGTGGCATCCCTGCCGGTCTCGTTGATTGTGGCGGCGTCTATTTTCCAAATC
>CALMHE010000004.1 GCA_937863865.1 uncultured Anaerolineaceae bacterium
GTATACAGGCACCCGGCAAGCAATTCCAATAACAGGGATAAATCTTCCGCCAGGGCGCGCCCGCCAAAATTGATATTATGCACACTGGCGCCAAAACCCAGGCTGGCGCCCACGGATTCCAGTGAATTGTAGATTTCCTGGAATGAATGATATTGTGTACCTCGCATGAGTGATGTGGCTGTAAAGTGAGCCAGACCAAGCTGACCCTGGGGATCATACAGGCTTCCACCAGGCAGATAGCCCTGGAGAACCACGGAAGGACTGTTGAAATTATCCCTGGTTAATATGGTGATGTCATTATCCAGTACAACCCGGGTGATGTCATCAGGTCCGGGAATGGAGTTGCGGGAGGGATTATTCTGTTTTGTCATTCGGAGTCCTTCCCATTTCCTGTTGGCAAGTAGGTTCCCACCACCCGTTGATTTGGGGTGAGGTAAGCCCGGGCAACGCGTTGGATATCTGCCGGAGTGACTGCTTCCACCCGTTCGACAAAAGTCTGGAACCATTCGTAATGATCAAACATTTCAGCATATCCCAGCCAGAATGCCTGGTTTGTGATATTCTCACTGCCATATGCGAAGAGGGCGCGCGTCTGTTTGACAGCCCGTTGAATTTCATCCATGGATACCGGCACATCCTGTAAACGGGATATTTCAGTTTCAACGATTTGCAGCACAGCTTGAGGGATTTGATGGGGATGGACAGTGATGTTGATATTGTAAAGATAAGGATCAATCGTTGCTGGCAGGCTGCCATAGACTGATATGGCAAACTCACCTTCCACCAGTGCCCGATAAAGCCGGCTGGTTTTATTGGATATTCCACCGCCAAACATATTCAGGCTGCTGGGACCTGTCAGCAGGCTGTCCAGGACGGTATAGGCGAAAAAATCAGGGTGGCTTGCGGCTGGAGACCGGTAGGCAAGGGATAAAAATGTGGTTTGTCCAGGTCCCGTTATTTCCACCTGACGTTCTTCAGTGAGTGGTATTTCCTGATTTATCTGGAAATTATTTGTAATGGTGGCAGCCGGGAAATCAGCATATATTTCTTCCAATCTGACGAGCATGGATTTGGTATTGAAATCACCCGCCAGGGCTATCACAGCATTACCGGGGTGGTAATTATCCTGATAGTGTTGATAGAGATCTTCACGTGAAATATTCAAAAGGTCCTGTTTCTCACCGATGACTTCATGACGGTATGGGTGGAGGTCAAAACTGGCTGTCTGAACTGCTTCCGACAGCCGGAATAATGGCTCATTTTCGCTGCCCTCACGTTCGGAGATGATGACAGTGCGTTCTGATTCCACTTCCTCCGGATCATAGCGGCTGTTGAACATGCGGTCGGCTTCAAGGCGCAAAGCCAGGTCTATCTTTTCACTCGGCATGGTCTCGAAAAATGTTGTCCAATCCAGATATGTAAATGCATTCCAAAAGCCGCCTTCACGCGTGATGGCTTTATCAAGGATGCGTGCTGGAAAGGTGGGGGTGCCCTTAAATTGCATGTGTTCAACCCAGTGGGAAATTCCCGTCTTTCCTGGGATTTCATTCCGGGAACCGACCCGGTACCATACCCATTGACTGATGATCGGTGCGGTGTGAATTTCCTTAAGTTGAATCAACAAGCCATTTGACAACCGGATTTGAGTTAGTAGATCAGTCATGAATCCTCAACACTAATATACAGGGAATGTTGAATCCTAGTCCGAGTGATGATTCTATTCCAATCAGGCTGGACCTGCAGCGGAGAAAATATTTTGCCAATTCCGGCTCCAAATATTCCCTGTTGATGCGACAATCAGCCTTTATTTTTATAATAATATCCTGAATATAGCATAGAGTGAACATTAATGGAAATGAACCGGGTATAATATGCATTCATTATAATTAAACCTCGGTTTGGAAAGGAAATTAGAATGGAAGGGAAACCGCGTTATCTGGTTGCTGTAGTGGGAGCCGGTCCTGCAGGCTTGTTTGCTGCGAAAGAATTGGCAGAGAAGGGAATGGAAGTTGTTATTTTCAATCGGGATATTAAACCGGGGGGATTGGCTGAGTATGGCATTTACCCGGAAAAACATCGTATGAAGGATGCCTTCAGGGCTCAATTCCGACAGATTCTCGCTTTGCCAAATGTACATTATTATGGAAATGTACTGGTTGGCGAAGATTGTGATCTCTGTCTGGATGATATTTGGAATCTTGGCTTCCAGGCTATTCTGGTTACAGCTGGTGCCCAGGGAACCAAATGGCTGGGTCTCCCGGGTGAGGATCTTGAGGGTGTATACCACGCCAAGGATATTGTTTATTATTACAATCAACTGCCTCCCTACAGCCAGAAGAAATACCGAATTGGAAAACGCGTTGCGATTGTTGGTGTCGGCAATGTGATGATGGACATTGCCCGTTTCCTGATTACCGGACCCCATGTGGATGAAGTGATTACGATTGCCCGGCGTGGTCCTGCTGAAGTAAAATTTGACAAGAAGGAAGTTGAAACCATTGGCGCCAACATAGACATGAAGGCGTATGATGCGGAAGTGGATCGCGTGACAGACATCATGCGGGCGGTCGGGCAGGATCCTGAAGTTGTCCGGAAAAGCCTGCACGAGATGGCAGCCAATGCCCAGCCAACCGGTTCCAATACCCGCATGACATTGAATTTCCTGCAATCACCCGTGGGAATGATTGGGAATGAAAAGGGTGAGTTGTGCGGACTTGAGGTTGAAGATACAACATTAAAACTCGTCAATGGAGAGACCAAAGCGCGTTCATTGGGCACCCGCCGGGTGTTGAATGTCGATACAGTCATTTTTGCCATTGGTGACCGGGTGGATGATCGATTCGGCTTGCCGGTTTCGGGCTCCGAATTTATCAAGAATGCCAATCCGCTTTATCCAATTGATGAAACCTCTTTTGAAGTGTTTAACCCGGAAACAAACCAACCGATCGCCGGTATTTTTGTTGCAGGTTGGTCACGCCAGGCGAGTAGTGGTCTGGTTGGAATTGCCCGCAGAGATGGCACAAACGGTGCCCGGGCGATGATGCAATATTTGCAGAAACTTGCACCCTTGAGTGTTTTTCCATTGGAAAAGATTGATGCCAGAATCCGTAAGAGTGGCAGACCCATCGTTACCAAAACTGAATTATCCATATTGGAGAGCGCCGAACGGGAAGAAGCAAAACGCCTGGGTGTTGAATGTTTCAAATTTTCCTCAAATGAGGATATGTTGAAGATAATGGGTTTGTAGGAAAATTCAGATATTTCCATGGCAGATCAACCTGTGTTTCGTAGATCTCATCTCTGGCGGGATATTTTTCCATATAAAGTGAAAAATTCCACAACATTGAAGAAATTCCTGAATCAAGCGGTGGGATCGACAGCTGCAAGTCAATTGATGCAAACCCTGGAGGGCGATCATACCGCCCTCCATTCTTAATTGGTGTATTTCAATGAAACAAACACTGGAACAAAAGATGAAAACACCCGCCGGCAGGCTCCGGTTGGATTTTGGCTGGGTGATGGACGACACCTGGC
>CALMHE010000005.1 GCA_937863865.1 uncultured Anaerolineaceae bacterium
ACCAACACCAACCAGAATATTGAATTCCAGGTCGGGGAGAACCATTGTCCGGTTAATTCTGACAGCCCCCAGCCAATTACCCCACCATCCAGACCTGAATCCGCCCGTTCCAGTGAATATCCGCCCAAAGCAGCCATGATGACAAGCAAACTAAAAAACAAACCTTCAAGGGCAAGAATCCGACCTAATTTTAGGTGAACGGGATGTCGGCTCTTGACCCGGAATGCAACCCAGCCCAACCAGAGCAGTAATGGAGGAATGGCATAACTCCCCCATCCCATCCATTTCCTCAAAACAACCCCCCAGGGAGATACGAATGATCCCTCAGTCAATCCCACCAGGACCAATAACGTGAGTAATCCAAATGCAATTAATAGAATACCCAACAGATCGTAACCGAATCTAGAGAGTCTCGACCGCCATTCTTCGATACGGTCCAGCCAACTTCCGGCATCCTCTGCCCCGGCTTCAGGAGATTGTTTTTGTGGTTTATTTTTACGGTCTGAGTTACGACCACTCATTCGATTTGTACCAAAGCAAGTCCCAACCGTCTGCGGTTAATATCCATATGTAATATTCTAACATGTACCCGGTCACCTGTATGCAATATGGAACCAAGCTGATCTGCTGATTCAAGGTGAGGCATCGAAGAAATATGGATCAACCCTTCAACTCCATCCTCAAGACGTGCAAATGCCCCAAAATTTGTCAATGTGGTAATTATTGCTGGAACAATATCACCGGGCTTATAACGTCGTGTCAAGCTCTCCCATGGGTTTGGCTGCAGCCTTTTCAGGCTGAGGGCAATCCTGCCATTCTCTAAATTCATCTGCAGAACAATAACATGGACAGAGGTTCCCACTTTAAGAACCTCTGCCGGATGATGGACACGCCCCCATGAGATTTCTGCGACATGGACCAACCCCTCCAAACCACCCAGGTCGATAAAGGCACCAAATTCAGTAATATTTGTGACAACACCAATCATCTTCATTCCGACCCGAATGGAATGGAAGAGTTCCTTTCGTTTTCCTTCCCCGGCACAGGCAGCCCGTTCAGACAATACAACCCTTCGTTGAATTGGATCCGATTCAATTATTTTTGCCCGAATCTGCCTGCCGATGTACTGTTTCAGTTCACCACGGAATTCATCAACAGGTATATCAACAGGAATATCCACCAGATGCGAAAGAGGGATGAATCCTTGGATTCCGTCACCTTTCACCAACAACCCTCCTCGATTGGCGGCATGAACAGTAACCAATAGAATAACATCCTTTCGATGTGCATGTTCTACTGAAGTCCAATCCATCTTTTGGCTTGGAATCAGTCCGTGCTCATCATCATCATGGAGATGATCTTCTTCAACCAGCTCCCTTTCATGGTTGAGAACAGCTGACCACCATTCTTCGTCAAAATTTTCGGGGTCCTCATATTGCTGTATGGAATCAAGATTGTCGACCAAACCCCACCTCCCTGCTTTACAACAAATTTAATTTATGAGTTTGCTATCTGGATAATGAAAGAAATAGAAAAAGCTATTGAGGTAGTTCTTGAACTTCACCATGATATTGATCATTGGTGTGTGCCTGGGCTTCCATTTCAAGAATTGCCCTTGCCACCGTTTCAATCGCCACCCGTTGTTTTCGATATAAATCAGCTTCAGATAAAGCCAGCCGGGTTGCGATTTCCCGCACCTTTTTACCCTGTAGAAATTTTAATTCAAGGATATTATACAATATCCATTCAGCAGTGAAGCGTCTTTCGCCCTCTGGACGAACACGTTCAATGGCAGTTCGCAGAACCGCCCGCAAGGCATTTGCAGGATTACCATCATGGGCATCTACCGCATACTGAATAATTTTAAGTCGCATCATTGGGTTCTGGGTTAATCGAGGTCCACCCCAATAATGAGATAAGGCATCCCGAACCCATTGAACCATTTCCTGTTCATTTACAGAAATGTTGCTCATCAAGGCGTCTTGTTGCTCTTGAGGAGGAGAGGCGCGCAATTGTTGAATAAATTCGACTCGAGACGTGAGTGCTTCCATGGTTTGGAAGACCTGTTCCTGCATTCGACGATCCTTTAATGCCATTGCGGATCTTTGAGCAAGAGAGTGCAAATTCCTTTGTTGTTCTTCGTCCAAAGTCAGTACACCCGCTTCAGTGACACCGAGAAGACCCAACAATTCATTGGTGTCATTATTCTCCCGAATGGCAATTAATAAATCATCACCCCAGCGGTAAAACCCGGCAGAATCACCATTTTGCTTCAGAAATGCAGATAACTCATCAGAGATCAATTCATCCTCATGATCAGATGGATGATCGAAACGATTCTTGCCTGTTCGGACAACCAGCTCCATTCCTTCCGGTCTCAGGGTTATCAAATACGCTCCCGGTGCCTGTAAGCGGTCACAAACAACAGCCACGACCAGTTCAAAAAATTGATGCAGATCGTTTCGGGTAAGAAGCCGATCCTCCAAAGAACGAAGCATATCCAGATCACGCCGGTCACTTCCCCAAAACATGACCCGTTCAATCATCGGTCCAAACAAGGTTATCAAATGTTCACATAATAAAATGGTGACCACCATGATAATGGGCACAAATGCGTTATAAGGCAGCCCGACTGCCTGTCCAGCCCGGCGGACGATTGTAACAAAACCCAGGGTAAGGCTGGCAGTGGCTGGTCCCCGCATGATCCATTTAAACAGGCGTGCTTTTACAACACGGTCAGACCAGTATGTATCAAAAAATGCCACCGCATAACCCATGACAATCAGTAAACCGCCCATGAGTAAGTTGGTGAGGACAGCCACACTCCAGAAGATGCCAGGGTGATTGCCTGCAAATTCTGAACTAAATAATAAAAATGGAAAGGATCCCAACGGAGGTGCCACCGCGCCCATGAGTAAATACATCATCCTCCTGCGGCTGGTGGGAGTAACAGTCCGTTTATATGCCCTGGCAAAGTTATACCCAGTGAAGATCATCATCATGATGTAATAAACGACGAATATGTCGGTTAACCAGGTGGCTTCCAAATGTGGAGCTGGCGGTCCTTCGATGATAAGTGGTCCAACCAAATCATCCAGAATTAGGCTAAAAAGGAAGCCTATGGCAATTAGATAGGAAATCCGGATTAACCAGACCCGCCGTCCACAACTGGGTCTACCAGTTGTCTCCAGAACAGCATCAGAAAATTGAAAATAAGCGGTCGGAAGAAATATTATCCCAATCCATTGAACTCGTAACGCCAGCGCAATCAGCCAGGTCTCAGATGCAGAACTACCCAAAGCTTCTGCAGAAAAACAGGATCGGTAATCTCCCCCACCGGCTGAACATGCTCCTGCCCCGCAAGAGCAGGGGTCGGCTCCGGCTGCTCCGGTAATTTCCCCGGTTCCTTTCTGCAGCCAGCCATATTAATAAACAGTACCAAGGTCAAAACAAGTATCAACACTTTTCTTTCCATCATACCTGACCCCTTATATACTGAGAGCAGCTTAGAATTTGGTTTTCATAATACCAAAT
>CALMHE010000006.1 GCA_937863865.1 uncultured Anaerolineaceae bacterium
AACCAGTCGCATGGATTCTACCAGAGGTGGAAACAAGTGTCAAACCCCGCCGTACATCGAAACGCAACAGCCGGCTGAACAATCCCTCAGGTGCCCATCTGCCAGGAATTTATAAATTCCCGCTGGAGAGAGGATTCGGGGGAAACCTTCCACCAGCTCGGCAGGTTGCGCCGAAGTTGTGCCAGGTATTCCAGTGCCACCGGACCGCGCATCCCATGGCGCACCAGGTAACAGCCCACTACGGTGCCGGTCCTGCCAATCCCAGCCAGACAGTGCATGTAGACCCTGCCGCAGTTCTCAATTGTCCGGTCTATCCGGTCAAGGATATCCTTCATGACAAACACGGTTGGCACAAAAAAATCCGGGATGGGGGAGCGCCAATAGGTCACGGTTTGTTCCAGCTCATCCGCCGCCTGCTCCAACAAGGCAGTATAGGAGGGATGTTCGCCCTCCTCGGTTAAATCAATGATCAGGTTAATTCCCAGACCGAGGAGTTGATCAATCCGCCGGCGGGTTTGCTGCACATCCTGGACGCCTGGAAATTCCCCCGCCAGGAACTGCTCCGGTACCACCCAGTATGACTCACCAAATGGTAGTTCCAGCCGTTTTTCGATCAAAATCACATCTCCGGGCACAAGTCTGTCATCAACGATTCTCAGATGTTAATCATAACAGAGCCGGGATATTTAATCCAGATTATCACAAAAAATGATCCGAACCATGCACAGATGAAATTCAACCCTTCCAGCCAGGATGGTGACTTCCCTCCCGGCTCATCAATACCGGTTGGATTTGGTTGTAGAGTATAATCGTAGAAATCATTCAAAAATTCAACCGGATTTGGATATTACACAGAAGATGAGTACAACCCAATCAAACGAAAAAAGCTCCTGGCTGGACCGCCCCATCGCAGACGTTCTCCCCAGGATGACATTGGAAAATATCCTGGCTCTGGTGATCATCCTGCTGGCAATCGTCTCCCGTTTTTACGGGGTTGGCTGGCGGTCGATGAGTCATGACGAGGTCAACCATGTGGTACCGGCATTTGACCTGTACGAAGGACGCGGTTACCGTCACGATCCCATCACCCACGGACCTCTGCAATTCCACCTGCTGGCGCTTTCATATTTTCTCTTTGGCGATAACGACACCGCAGCGCGCATCCCGGCAGCTGTATTCTCAGTGGCTACGGTTGCCTTTGTCTTGTTTGGTTTTCGCCGCTATCTGGGGCGCAGCGGGGCGCTGCTGGCAGGATTGTTTTTCCTGATATCCCCCTACCTGTTGTTTTACGGACGCTACACCCGCAATGAGGCGTTCGTAGCGCTCTTCGGGGTGATGATGATCTATGCCACCCTGCGGTACCTGGAGCGCGGGGATCATTTTTCCCTGTATCTGCTGGCTGCTGCATTATCCCTCCAGTTCATCACCAAGGAAACCTCTTACATCTATACAGCCCAGCTCCTGCTGTTCCTTGGCATCCTGTTTCTCATCCGGATGGACCAGGCTCAATGGAAAACCCTGACCTCACGCCGATACGCCATCGGCTTGACGATTTCAGCGTTGGGATTGTTTGTATTGGGATTGGGCATGGCAATCTGGGACGCTTCTACAAATAAGTCCAGCGGAGCCGTGGAAGGGGCGGAAGCTGCCGCCATGAGCCCCACATCCATTGCCGCCATCGTCATGGTGATTGTCGGACTTATCCTGGGAGGGCTGTTACTCCTGCACATTATCCGCTCCCTGGGCTGGAAACGGGTGCGCTCCGAAAGGTCCTTTGACCTGTTGCTGCTGGTTGGAACGTTAATCCTCCCGCAGCTCGCAGCCTTCCCCATAAAAATGATCGGGACATTGCTGGGTCAGGTCTGGAATCCCACCGATTACGCATCCACAGCCGGTATGATCCGCATTGTGGTGACCCTGGTTGTCCTTTTCATGGCATCGGCAGCCATTGGAATCTGGTGGAAGCCGCGCCCCTGGCTGATCAGCGCTGCCCTGTTCTACGGAATATTTGTCATTTTTTATACAACCTTCTTTACCAATGTTTCCGGTTTTTTCACCGGGATCATTGGATCCCTGGGTTATTGGCTGGTCCAGCAGGGTGAAGAACGCGGCACACAGCCTTTGTATTATTACCTCCTCGTTCAGGTGCCCATATATGAGTACCTGGGCGCCATTGGAACCCTGGTGGCTGCCTGGTTCGGGTTGAAATACCGCAAACTGGAAACCATCCCCGGCATCAGTCCGGCGTACTCCGAACCGGTGTCTGTACCGGCGTATGGATCGTTTGACCCGGATATGGATATCAACGTTCAAGGGGAAAACCAATTGAATGAACGCAACCTTCCTCCAGAGATGGTCGTGGAATGGTTGGAATCGGAAAGCGATTTATCAGAAGCCGGCTCGGAGCTGGAAGAGCAAAACCAAAACAAAAAAGTGCCCACCCTGGCTTTGCTGCTCTTTTGGAGCCTGCTCAGCCTGCTGGCATACAGCCTGGCGGGCGAACGCATGCCCTGGCTGACCGTTCACATCGCCCTGCCGCTTGCCCTGGGTGCCGGCTGGGGGTTTGGTTATCTGGTGGACAGCGTACCCTGGAAACAATTTACCTCCAACCGGAGCCTGCTGGGTCTGGCTGTCATCCCTGTTTTCTGGTTAAGCCTTGCTGCCGTATTGGGACGGGTGTTGGGAAACAATCCCCCCTTCCAGGGGAAGGATCTCGCCCAGCTCAACGCCACCAACTCTTTCCTGTTCGCCCTCCTGGTTCTCGCCGGCTCGTCCTGGCTGATCCATTATATCTTCCGAAAATGGAACGGCAAACACCTGGCATATCTGGGTGCCCTCGTACTGGCTGCCATCCTCACCGTCCTGACCGCCCGGACAGCTTATGCCGCCAACTACATCAATTATGATCATGCCAATGAATTTCTCGTGTATGCCCATGGCACCGGGGATTTCAAACAAGTGGTTGGGCAGGTGGAAGAAATTTCGCGGCGGACCACTGGCGGTTTGGATGCAGTCATCGCCTATGATAATGATGCATTGTATGCCGGTTGGTGGTATTTCCGGCATTACCCCAATAAAATCTGGTACAGCGAACCCAGCCGCTCGCTGGAAGATGCCACAATGATCATCGCCAGCGAGAAAAATTACGCTGCCATCGAACCCATCGTGCGCGATCAATACATCCGTTTTGATTACATCCGGCTGTGGTGGCCCATGCAGGATTACATGAACCTGACCTGGGATCGGATCAAATCCGACCTGGGAAACCGGGATATCCGCACGGCTCTCTACAAGATTTGGTTGAATCGTGATTTCACCCTGTATGCCCAGGCGAAGGGTATCTCCACCCTCACCCTCGAAAACTGGCAGCCCAGTGTCCGGATGCGCTTTTACATCCGCAAGGATGTCGCCCAAAAGATTTGGAATTATGGTCTGGCGGAGACTCCCATTGAGGATCCCTACAAGGATAAAATCATTGACCTCGAGCCCGATCTGGCATTGGGCGGCATGCCCGGAAGCCCGCTCCAATTCAACCGTCCTCATGGGCTGGCATTTGCACCCGACGGATCGCTTTATGTGGCTGATTCCGGCAATCACCGCATTCTACACATCTCCCCAAGCGGTGAAATTATGCATGAGTGGGGCACCTATGCGGATGCAGCCACAATGGATGCGCCCGGCAGGACATTTTATGAACCCTGGGATGTTGCAGTTGGCGCGGATGGGACCGTCTATGTGACGGATACATGGAACCATCGCATCCAAAAATTCGCTTTTGATGGTCAATTCCTGGACATGTGGGGTTACTTTGGACAGGATGCCGGTACGGATGCCTTCTGGGGTCCGCGGGGAATTGCTGTAGACGACCTCAATCGGATTTATGTGACTGACACCGGCAATAAACGGGTCAGTATTTTCACACCGGAGGGAGAGCTGATCACCCAATTCGGTACTGCGGGCATGGGCAGCGGTCAATTTGACGAACCGGTGGGCATAGCTGTCGCAGAAAATGGGGATGTCTATGTCGCAGACACCTGGAACCGGCGAATCCAGGTTTTTCAACCCGACCCCAATACAGGAACAATTTATACAGCGGTCAGCCAGTGGGATGTGCGCGGCTGGTTCGGTCAATCACTGGAAAACAAACCTTTCCTGGCATTGGATAAAAGCGGAAATGTTTATGTAACGGACCCGGAAGATTATCGGGTAATCGAACTCTCATCCTCAGGCGAACCAATCCGGGTCTGGGGGGAATACAGCACATCAGCGGAAGGGTTCGGTCTGGCATCCGGAATTGCCATTGATGCAGAAGGCAGAGTCTGGGTGAGTGATGCCGCCAACAACCGAATTTTACGCTTCTCACTTCCCTGAATCAATGATCCATGGATTACAAAAGCGGCGGTGCATCAACACCGCCGCTTTGATAATTCCCTGGATGAAATGGTTTATTTCTTCTTCTTTAATGCGCCGCGGAAGAACAGGCTCAAGATAAAGCTGACCACTGTGACAACCAGCGCCCCCAGGAGCGCTCCCCAGAAGCCGCTCACCTCAAAACCATAACCAAACGATTTGCCAATCCATCCGGCAAGAGCAAACATGCCGGTATTGACCAGCAGGGTGCCCAATCCCAACGTCAGGATGATCAACGGGCAGCTTAAAACCATGATAACGGGACGGATGATGGCATTCACCAGACCAAAAATCAACGCCATGATGACAATTCCCACAATGTCCGTCGTTTGCGGAAAAATGTATGTACCGCTGAGAAGCTCAATTGCCACCCAGAAAGCCACTGAGTTGATTGCCCAGCGAATCAGGAAATGCTTCATATCATGCTCCTTTCATTTACCTCATTACCTCTACCAGATATACGATAATGACAGGATTAAAGTTTCAACCTGACTTCCATCCAGAGTAAGGTGTGTAAACTATGGAAATTGGCTGATTGAAATGCTTCCACCGCCCTGCCAACGGGATAATTGACACTCAGCGGACGCTTTCCCTCCAGGGCATGGACGATATGGGGCAACAGGATTGGCAGGGCATCGGTCTCAGTCTCAGGCGGGCAGGCTGCCCATAAAACATCCGAATGGCTGGTTGTCGGTTCCCAGGCAAGGCAGCCCAGCAGCTTTCCACCCCGATAGGCTGCCCACTGTATGATTGGTCCACCCTCCAGCCAGCGGATCAAAGTTGACCAAAGGTTTGTTTTCAGCCGTTCGGGGTTGAAGCCCAGGTTCCAGCATACCTCGGGCGGATAATTCTCAAGCAGCCAGGTGCGTTCCAATCCCCAATCTGAAAGGCGGGGCTGTCTGACCGATCCATTGAGTTGTCCTTGATCTGGCATTCCATCGCGCGGCTCCCACTGCCAGCTCGTCCGTGAAGCCCGGTTAACAAATCCCAGGGAGTAATAAAGGTGTTGTGCTGCTGAATTGTCATCCCTCACATGCAGCCAGGCAGCGGACGCACCCCGGGCGCGGGCGTAATCCAGGGCACTCTGTGTCAGGGCGCGCCCAATTCCCTGCTGCCGGAAATCCGGATGGACCGCCACATTGGCAATCAGGTGAAGAAGGCGGGAGCCTTCATGAAAGGGAATGATTGTTAGGTTTCCCACGATCCGGTCATCTTCCACCCAAACCAGACCCTGCAGCTTCATCCCTCCTCCCCCACGCCGGGCAGCCTGCCGCAGACGCTGGAGATAAACCCTGCCGTCAGGGTCCATGTTGGGTGAAAAGCACAATTCGATCAAATCCGCGACTGCGGTAAGATCCTGTTGGGGATCAATATGCCGGATATGCGAACGGGAGGAAACCAGGTTGACTGTCATGATATCGATTTTACACCGCCCTTCATATCTTGACAAACGGGAAGTGAATGATATTATTGAAAATGGTTTTCAATATCATTATCAACAGGTGCAGGTGAATGTCCCTATCCGATACGATAACTGATCCACACAACCTTCTGCAGGAGTGGTCGGACAGACTGCAAGCCGATGGTTGTCGAATTACACAGGCACGGCGGGCTGTTTTGAAGGTCCTGTCGGAAGCCAATGTCGTCCTCAACCCCATGCAGGTTTTCCTGGCTGCCCGGAAACAGGCTCCCCGGCTGGGTTTGGTCAGTGTCTACCGCACCCTGGAAATAATGGAAAGCCATGGGTTAATCCAACGGGTGCATCAAGCCAATGGCTGCAATGGTTTCCTCACCGCTGGGGTTGGTCACCAGCATTTATTAATCTGCACCCGGTGCGGTTGTGCCATTCACTTTGAAGGCGACGACATCACTGCCCTTACAGAGGAATTATCAGCCAGGCATGGCTTCCTGATTCAGGAACACTGGCTGCAATTTGAGGGTCTATGTCCCAAATGCCAGGGACAAGCCAAATCATCCGGTCTGTAAAAATAATCCAATGAAATTGATCCGACTTATCACACTGATCATCCTTGTCTTCAGCATCCTTTCGGGATGCAATCCCGTCAAGCCTGCTGCTTCCGATGGGTTAAACGTTATCGCAGCCGAGTCCTTTTTAGCAGATATTGTCCAGCATGTGGCAGGCGACCGCCTCCAGGTGCAGCTGCTTGTTCCGGCTGGAGTGGATCCCCACACATTCGAATTGACCCCGGCGGATGCTGCCCGTCTTGAGGATGCCGACATGCTGATCATCAATGGTGGAGGACTGGAGGAATGGCTGCACAGCTTCCTGGATTCAATGGACACGGATTTGATTGTTGTGGAAGCATCTGCAGGTCTCGCCAGCCGGCAGCCCGCTGATCCAATGCAACATGCTGATCATGCCGGGGGTGATCCCCATTTCTGGTTGAATCCCTTGAATGTAACCTCCTATGTCCGGAACATTCGCGATGCCCTTATTACAGAAGATCCGCAAGGAAAGGATGTTTATACCCGGAATGCCGAGACCTACTCGGTTCAATTGCAGGAACTGGATGCCTGGATTAAGGGGGAAGTCAACCTCATCCCCCCCGAAGCGCGTTTATTCATCAGCAACCATGACAGCTTTGGTTATTTTGCCCACCGGTATGGTTTCACTGTCATCGGAACTTTGCTGACCAGTGCCAGCACCAGTGCCTCGCCTTCCCCCCGGCAACTCGCTGAACTGGTGGACAAAATTCGTTCTTCCGGCTGCAAGCTTATCCTGCTGGAAGCCGGTGCAAATTCTCAAATCGCAGACCAAATCGCGGCGGAAACCGGCATCAAAGTCGTGAAAGGGCTGTTAACGCACTCCATAACCGATTCCAATGGACCCGCCCCGGCATACATCGACATGATGCGTTTCAACACCAACGCCATCACATCCGCACTTACCGGGAAATGAATCGATCAAATGACGTGGATCAAATATGGATAGATGAACATGAGAAAAACCATTTCCATCCCTGATAGTCCGGCTCGAATGGAATTAACCCATGTAACTGTTCTGTATGAAAACGAACCCATACTTGAAGATCTTTCCTTCGTGGTTCCTCATGGGGCACAGGTTGCGGTCGTTGGACCCAATGGGGCGGGCAAGTCCACATTGTTCAAAGCCCTAGTCGGCTTGATACCCATTCATGAAGGCGAAATCTTCATTCATGGTAATCCTCTGGGACATCACAGGGATTGCGTGGCTTACATCCCCCAGCGCGAGGAGGTGGATTGGCGTTATCCAATCAATGTGGAGGACTATATGAAAAAGCAATTTTTTATCATCATGCTGTTTTTGATGTTGACCACTATGGCGTTTACCCTGGGAAACCCGAGCACTATGTATTTGGAATCGGGTAATAGTTTTTCAGACAGAAATCCGGTTCAGTTTGATAATGTCCACTATGCTGAACCCTCCGCGACACCGCCTGTTGAATGTCCTTCTGGCCGAATACGGCCACGTCGGGCAGCACGATGTTAAAAAGCTTGCTTACGACGGTAAACACTCCCCGGAAATGGCCGGGCCGATGAGCGCCGCAGAGGTGATCGGTCAACAGCTCCATGTCCACGAACGTGCGCCGATCGCGGTACATTTCGTCGTCGCCGCTATAGTCGGTTTCCTGTACGCCATAGAGACGCAATGCACCGGGTGTCGAACCGCCACTCTGGTCCAAGGCGGCGATGAAGCCGGTATGGAACGGGAAGGAATTCGTGCCGCGGCTGATGATGCCGCTCTCGCTTTCCTACGATCACCGCGTCATCGACGGCGCCTCCGCCGCCCGCTTCACCACCTACCTCGCCCAGGTCATCGCCGACCTGCGGCGCGGCATGCTCTAGGG
>CALMHE010000007.1 GCA_937863865.1 uncultured Anaerolineaceae bacterium
GGATTTTGATGAAGCCATGCTGAAAGGGATCGATGATAATGGATTTGCAGACCTGAAATCAATGCTGGATTCCAAGATTGGCGGGTATCAATCCCGCGAAGTGACCGGTGTGGCGGAAGTGGACGAAAACATTCTGATTGTCTATAATGCCATATTTGAAAAAGCCCCGGAAGTAACCATCCGTTTTTCAGTCAGTGTTGCCGAACCTCACCAGGTTACAGGTCTCTGGTTTGATTCCCCTGAATTACGGAAATAATATTCCAGTTTTCAACAACCTGGTAAACCAAAAAAAGACAGGACTTTGTCCTGTCTTTTTGATTCTCATTCGAGGTCCTTGGCTTCCTCCCACCAGGAATCCATTTCATCCAATGTCATATCCCTCAAAGATCTCCCAGTCTCTGCAGAACGTTTTTCAAGATAAGAAAATCGTTGGCGGAAACGCTGATTGGTCGTACGCAATACGCTTTCTGCATCCAGATCATACCAGCGCACCAGGTTAACCACCGCAAATATCAGGTCACCCAGTTCCTTTTCGAGCTCCTCTTGATTTGCCGCCTGGGATACTTCCTCCAGCTCTTCGAACACCTTCTGACGCACCGGTTCAATTTCCTGCCAATCAAAACCCACCCGGGCAGCCCGGTCCTGAATCTCCTGCGCCTGGGTCAAGGCGGGAAGAGCCAGCGGGACACTGTCCAGCATCCCTTTCTCTCCTTCACCGTTCGTTTCCCGTTCCTCCGCCTTTAATCTTTCCCAGTTGATCAGCACTCCGGTTTCATCGCCAACTTCCACATCCCCGAATACATGCGGATGGCGGCGGACAATCTTCTCGTGAATGCCATACAGAACATCCGGCATACGGAATGTTCCCTCCTCCATGCCAATCTGGGCATGTAAAACAATTTGAAGTAACAGATCCCCCAGTTCTTCCGCCACCTTTACCGGATCACCCAGGTCCAGCGCTGCCAGGGTTTCATAGGTCTCCTCCAATAAATATGGACGAAGGGAGTTATGGGTTTGCTTGCGATCCCATGGACAGCCATCCGCTGCCCGCAGGTGGGCAATAACCTCCTGAAAGGCTTCAAACGAACTGCCTGCCGGCAGGGGATGAACATACAGGTTGCAGAATCCATCAATGTCTGCGATTGACTCCAGGGATTCCAATGTGGACGGATGTTTTATCCCCTCTTGAATGACCTCAACCGGATGGTCAAGTGGATAGGATGTTTTCAAAACATCAACCACCCTGGAAAGGCTGGCGCCATCCACATCCAGGATAATCACCGGGGCATCCATCGGAAATGGGGGCACATGAGCTTCCTGCAGGCAATCCACTTTCACCAACATCAAGCGGTCCGGTAATTCTCTCAAGATGGAATTTAAATCAACCATGGCATTCTCCCGCTGGAAACATAAAGACTGTCTCCGATTTTAAGTTGGGATGAAAAGTGCTTGAAGCAATCCTTCCAACCAAACTCCCCAAACCGTTGACAGTCTCCAAAGATCATTATCAATTGACATTCCGGGGGAAAAATATATCCATCCCGAAACAGTTCAAATTGCTGCCGCAGCCAGCGGCAATCCACTCTACCGTTTGGTGTAGGTGGGGGCTTTCCGGGCACGCTTGAGACCGGGCTTCTTCCGTTCCTTGATTCGGGCATCCCGGGTCAACAAGCCCAGTTTGCGCAGCGATGGAGTATTCTCGTGGTTCATCTTTACAAACGCACGTGCCAGTCCCAGCTTGACAGCATCCGTCTGTCCACTGACACCACCGCCCGAAACGACCACTGTGACATCGAAAGTGCCGCGATCCTGACCGGTGGCTGTAAAAGATTGCAGGATGCTTTCCAGGTCTCCGACCCGCGGGAAGTATTCCTCCGCTGGACGATCATTGACCAGAAAAACTCCTGTGCCACTCATCAGACGCACACGCGCTGTGCTTTCCTTGCGACGCCCAATTCCTTCGTAGTATTGCACCGACATATTTTCCTGCTCCTTCTAAGCAATTGGCTTTGGGTTCTGAGCCTGGTGAACGTGTTCTGCATCCGCAAAAATACGCAGCCGCTTGATCAGCTTGCGACCGATTTTATTATGCGGGAGCATTCCCCATACAGCAGACCGAATGACACGATCGGGGCGGATTTCCATCTGCCGCCGCAACATGACCGTCTTGAGTCCGCTGGGATAACCCGAATGCCGGTGATAGGGCTTCGAGTCCAGGCGTTTCTCGGCAAGTGCCAGATGCCTTGCATTCACCACAACCACATTTTGACCCATGTCCACACCCGGGGTGTAGGCAGGATTGCCTTTACCCATCAGGTGATAGGCAATTTTTGCAGCCAGGCGACCCAAATTCTGATCCTTGGCATCAATCAGGATCCATTCACCTTGCGGTTTACCTTTGATTACATACGTCTTGTCCACTATCATCTTCTCCACGAGACAAGGTCTCTCACTTATCCTCAAACTCATGCCCATCCGACGGGTACTGCACTTCAACCAGGGTTAATCCCTGGGGTGGTGCCAGACCGGGCATTTGCGGTTCAACCCGCTCCACGCCCGCCTGCAATTTTTCCAACGACCATTGCCCCAGTCCCACCATCACCTGCAGGTGAACAATCCGCCGCACCATGTGGTAGAGGAAGGCGTTGGCAGTCACTTCAAACCGCCAGCCCCCTTCCTCTACCATCCACCCGGCTTGAAATATCTGTCGGGTGGTGCTGCCGCCCTGTCTGGGCGGTCTGCCAAATGCAGCGAAGTCATGCGTCCCCACCAACAATCTTGAGGCAGCATGCAACCGGTCAATAT
>CALMHE010000008.1 GCA_937863865.1 uncultured Anaerolineaceae bacterium
CCTGCATACATATCACACCTGGATGATTTGATAGATTTGAAACCCATCCGCGACGCGGGGTTAAATATCGTCGTGGATACCATGTGGGGAAACGGCGCGGGTTGGTTCACTCGATTATTGTCGGGTGGTAAGACGACCGTGACTGAAATTCATAATTCCCGCAATCCGATATTCCCTGAGATGAAGCGCCCTGAACCCATTCCACCCAATATCGACATGGGACTGGCAACAGTTATTAATTTACAGGGTGATGTATTACTGATTACAGATGGTGATGCTGACCGCGTTGGAGTGGGTGATGAAAACGGCAGCTTCATCAATCAGCTGCAGGTATATGCTTTACTGGCATATTATCTTCTTGAAATTCGGGGGGAACGTGGACCCATTGTAAAAACCCTGTCCACAACAAGCATGCTGGAGAAATTGGGAAAAATATACAATGTTCCTGTTTATGAGACCGGGGTTGGGTTTAAGTATGTTGCTCCCAAAATGCTGGAAACCAACGCGATGATCGGCGGTGAAGAATCTGGCGGCTATGCATTCCGTGGTAATGTCCCCGAACGGGATGGTATTCTTGCTGGATTGTATATTTTGGATATGATGGTTCGACTCAACATGAAACCATCAGAATTACTTGCTTTGTTATTTAGCAAAGTTGGCGCCCATTATTACGACCGGATTGACAGTGCTTTTATGGGAAATCAACAGGAACGGATTGATCGTATATTAAATGCCCATCCTAAAAAGATAGGCGGTTTACAGGTTACCAATCTGGACACAACCGATGGATATAAATTTAAATTAGAAGATGGTGGCTGGTTGTTAATTCGTTTCTCTGGCACAGAACCAATCATCCGAGTATATTGTGAAACAACCCATCAGGATCGCGTCCAGGATATCCTCCATGATGGTTTAAAAATTGTAGGGCTTGCCTGAATAGAAAATGCTATCGGACACTCACTGTCACCTGAATCTTTCTGACTATTCCAATGATTTGGACGAGGTGATTAGCCGGGCTCAGGAAAATGGTGTGAGTCGCATTCTTGTTCCAGGAATTGACATCGAATCCAGCATCATGGCAATTAAACTCAGCGAGAAGTACCCGCTCATCTATGCTGCAGTTGGTGTTCATCCCAATGAAGCCTTGAAATGGGAATCTTCTTCTGTAAACGAGATCCGTTCCATGTTGTCCCATCCAAAGGTGGTGGCATTGGGTGAAATAGGATTGGATTTTTACAGAAATTATTGTCCTGTACCAATCCAGATTGCTGTGTTGAATAAACAATTAAAACTTACAATGGAAGCAAATAAACCCGTTATCATCCATTGCCGAAATGCGAGTAATCAACTATTGCCGATTATGTTATCCTGGCATTTGGAACTGATCAATGGTTTCTCCCCTCTCTGCACCCGACCGGGCGTATTTCATTCTTTTGAAGGTACAATGGAACAGGCAAAACAACTGGTGGAATCCAATTTCAAGATAGGTATTTCTGGACCCGTGACCTTCAAAAATGCAAACCAACTCCACCGGCTTGTTCGTGGTTTACGACCCCAACATCTGCTGCTTGAAACTGATTCACCTTACCTGTCTCCACATCCTCACCGGGGAAAAAGAAATGAACCTTCATTTTTAGAATTTATTGCTGTCAAGGTGGCTGAGCTTCAACAGCTTTCGATTGAAGAAATTTATAAAATAACAACTACCAGCGCAGACCAATTATTTTTATGGAGTAATCCTGCTTGACACAGACTATTTCTTTTCTTAATCTGATTGAAAATGACTTGGGGGAAATGGAAAATTTAATCCGATCCCAAGCGGAAGGTTATCATCCAGATATTCAAGCCGCCCTCAACTATTTATTAGGTTCTGGTGGTAAACGAATCCGCCCTTCCATTACCATCCTGATTTCCCGAATTCTTCAAGCTCCCCGGGATAAAATGATTTATCTGTCAGGTTCCATTGAATTATTGCATACTGCAACACTTGTCCATGACGACCTGATCGATGGATCCCTGTTGCGTAGAGGAATTCCGACCCTTAACTCCCATTGGTCCTCTGGTGCAACCGTTCTGATGGGTGATTTTCTTTTTTCCGCAGCTGCCAGGTTGGCTGCAAATACAGATTCGATCCCTGTTTTAAAGATTTTCTCACGCACGTTGTCAATCATCGTCAATGGAGAAATCGACCAATTGCTTGGCAATTCCTGCCAGTTGGACCATCGAAATTATATTGATCGAATTTACTCTAAAACCGGTTCATTATTTGAAACTTCCGCACATGCAGCAACCTTGATTACCCAAGCCCAGCCTGAAATTGAAATGGCTATGCGCAACTACGGATACCATGTCGGCATAGCATTTCAAATTATTGATGATATTCTGGATTTCACAGGTTCACCTGGAACTTTGGGAAAACCCATTGGCAGCGATCTCCGGCAAGGTTTACTCACCCTGCCTGCGTTATTCTACTTTCAGGAAAACCCTGATGATCACGCTGTTATGGATTACTTGAATAATTCAACCAAATTGGAGAAAGATAGCATCGATTGTCTGATTGAGAATATCCGATCCAGCGAATCAATATCAAAATCCTATGATGAAGCTGAAAATTACATTCAATTGGGAATGGAATCCCTGCAAGTATTACCGGATTGTCCTGAACGAAAAAGTCTAATCGACCTCGCAAATTTTATTGTAAAAAGGAACATTTAAAATTCAAAACCAGCCGATTTTTTCAGCTGGTTTATTTTGTGCGCTGGGGGGGACTTGAACCCCCACGCGTTTCCGCACATGGCCCTCAACCATGCCTGTCTGCCAGTTCCAGCACCAGCGCGAACAGACGTATTATAATCGGGTCTGGTTGTATGTCAAGCAAACCTCGTTTGAAAGGATAACAAATGCCAATCGTACTGGACGCAATGGGAAGTGATGATCACCCCACACCTGAGATAATTGCAGCGGTTCAGGCAGCAGAATTATTGGGGGAGGAAGTCATCCTGGTAGGCAAGGAGAGTTTATTATCTCCCAAACTGGCTGAAATTAATACCAAAAATCATCCTGTGCGAATCGTAGACGCCCCGGATGTCCTCGAGATGGACGAAAAACCAGTGGATGCTGCCAGGCGAAAACCCCGCAACTCCATGGCAGTTGGTCTTGAATTATTAAAGACCAATCAAGCACAGGCATTTGTGACTGCTGGAAACACTGGCGGAGCGATGTTTAATGCTTATCGCATATTACGTTTCCTGGATGGTGTTCAACGCCCTGCAATGTGTGCCTTGTTCCCCGTAAAGGGTGGAAAAGCGGTTATTACCGATATTGGTGCCAATGCAGATTGCCGCCCGGAATTTCTTCTTCAGTTTGCCGTCCTGGGGAGTGTTTATGCACAGAAAATGCTAAATATTGCCAACCCGAGGGTGGGATTATTATCTAACGGTGAGGAAGCAGGAAAAGGCAACCCATCGAT
>CALMHE010000009.1 GCA_937863865.1 uncultured Anaerolineaceae bacterium
GCTCTAAAGGTATCTTCAGATCCCAGTCTTATTCATCGATATTCAATTGGTATTTCCGAAGTCTATCCATATGTGGTTCCTGAATCCGGTGCAAGCGTGTTATTACCCAATTCAGATGCCATTCAACAACTTCTTCAAAAAGCATTCAACGCAGAATGATCCACTGGTTTTACCAGGCAATGGCGGGTAATATTACCCGCCATTTTTCATTATTGACATTCCCCTCCATTCTGAGTAGAATGATTACGACTATACGCAGTGTAAATGGAGGTAAGAATGTCTCAACCGTCAGCCCCTGAAATCCATATCACTTCCTCAACTTTACTTCTCCCCGCTCTAAGAGGATGGGAATTGTATCTGCAAGACCAGGGACGATCTCCATACACAATAAAGGCATTTTTAGGTGATCTCCAACTGTTTGCTTCTTACCTTCCACCAGACCGGACAATCGGATCGATCAATACCCGGGATATTAACCAATTTCTCTCCTGGCTTCAGACTGGTCGGGGAATCTCTTGCAGCCCGAAAAGCCTGGCGCGTCGTATTACTTCAATAAAATCATTTTTTCGTTGGTTGCATCAACACGGTAGAATTTCTGGTGATCCGGCTGAAAAAGTACTCCAGCAATCTGTACTCAGTCCACTCCCGGATGTCCTTACATTGGATGAACAAGATCTGGTCATTAAGGCAGCAGAAGGAAAAAAAATTCTCCCGAAACCTGATTCAAGACCGTACACTCTCCTTCTCCTCTTACTCCAAACTGGAATTAAAAAAGGGGAATGCCTCAGTCTTCGGACTAATCATATCAACATGAACGATCCCAAGGGACCTTTTATTTATATCCGTTATACAAATCCCCAAAATCGATACAAGGAACGCAAGATACCACTGACCCTGGAATGGCTTTCAACATATGAACAATATGCAAATGAATACAAGATAACCGATGAAGTGTTTCCATGGTCTCCGCGTCGATTGGAATACCTTCTGGAAGACATTGGTCAGTCGGTTGGACTGCAAAAACACCTTTCCTTTGATATGTGCCGCTGGACATGTTCGCTCAATGATTGGAATTCAGGGATGGAACGTGATGCCCTTCGTCAAAAGTTGGGTGTATCGAAAATCCAATGGCGTGAAATTTCCCTCAAACTTCGTCAGTTGGCAGGGGATGATCAATCAAGTTGAAATATTTTGAAGGAGACAACTTTCTTCACTGATTCTTTCAAACAATAAGAGTGAGCTGGACGAACTCCGCAGACCCATATGATTTCGTCGCGATTAATCACCAATGGAATGTTATATCTCACCCTTTTTGGGATGCGGGCATTTGTAAAAAAATCTCCCAGGTTTAAATATTTTCCCGGCATCCCAAGCGGTTCGAATTGGTCACCCGGTTGATACCCCCTCACCCGAAGGGGTAATTGCAATTGATCACCGCTAAGAATTGCTCGAAAAGGATTTTCCCTAATCATCTCAATTGGCATATCTTTTTTTTCCAACCAGACGGCTTCAAGTGCCCAACCTGTCTCCAGATCAATTCTGCCTGGAATGTCCAGAAATAATTCCAAATTTGATGATATCCGGGGACAGATCGGATCAATAAGAAGAAGTGGATCATAAATAATCAATAATTTACTTTCCATGGAAACCCATAATCCTGCAATCCATTCCATTTGTCGAGTCTGGGTTGGTTGTTGAATGAAATCCATCATTCTTTCAACATCCGCCAGGCTAAAACCTTCTTCATGTTCCGGTTTAATAACCCGGAGAACCTTTCTAATCAATCTGCGTATAATCGCCAGTGATTGATTCGATAATTTTTCTAGATTGATGGCAATCCCCCCCCTCCTCTCCCATTCGACACAATTCATCCATGCATTATTTACAAGGCACTCCAATTCGTTGTTATCTTCAGAAATTGTATTCGCCATTGACCAGATATGGTTTTTTACCTTGGGATTGTATGTCTCCATTAATGGAAGCAATTCGTTTCGGATCCGATTACGCAAAAATTGATTTTCCAAATTACTTGGATCCATGATTGGATTTAAGCCTTCCTGATGGCAATAATCCAGGATTTCCCGGCGCCAAAATCCAAGAAAAGGACGCATCAAAGGGATTGTTGTTGACCACGGATTTGGCAATGTCCGGTACCGCATTCCAACCAGACCTGCCATCCCACTCCCCCGCATCAAATGCATAAGGATGGTTTCAACCTGG
>CALMHE010000010.1 GCA_937863865.1 uncultured Anaerolineaceae bacterium
GACTTGACTGCATTCGCCAGGTCATTGACATTCAAGACAGTCACACCCTGTAAACCAGCGACGCGATTTAAATTGTAATCATTCGTCAGGATTGGACAACGCAACTGGCGTGCCAGGATCACCAGCTTGTCGTCCACTTCCCGCACCCCTTCCACATCCAGATCGCTGATCTGGACCGGGATATTGGGTTCCTTCTGCAATTGACTTAATACATCCAGTCCTCTCCTGCCGCGTTGACGGCGCAGATTATCCGGTGAATCAGCGATGTATTGCAGCTCATTAAGGACAAAACGCGGGATCAACAACGAACCGGGCAGAAAGCCGGTATGGGCAATATCAGCAATCCTGCCGTCAATGATGACGCTGGTATCCAATAAAATCGTACGCCCTTCACCAGGTTTTTTTGATAATTCCGCTGGTTGTTCAAAGGTTGTCCCACGCCCGGATAATGTTTTCCAGGTATTAAAGAGATCAGCCTGGCGCATCACAAAAACAAATATACCAATATACCCAAAAACCAATACCCCGATAAAGGGCAGGATATTGCCCAATGGACCCGGCAGACGTGAAAGTGGAAACGCGGCCAGAGCAGCAATAATCAACCCGGCAATCAATCCCAACAGGGCGGATAACAAGGATTGGGCTGATAAATGGGTAAGCTTCGTCCGTAAAGCTCTCAATGGTCGGGTGGTCAGTGACGGGGTCAGGATTAAACCAAACAAGGCGCCAACCAACCCAATCGTAAAGGCATATTGTTCAACTGAAAAAGTTTGAGCGGAGGGATTAACATTGGCAGTCTGCCCGAGAGATGTACCCCAAATGACACCAAGCGCCGCAAATAATACCATTCCAATTAAACGCATAATAAAATCAACACTCATGATGATTCCTCCAAAAAAATGATGTTAAAGTTCAGAATAATAGTAAAATAATGATAATTCCGTACCTGGATAATAGCACGGCAGGTAGTGAAAGTCAATCCAAACCAATGCCGGATTGCTGAAATATGTAAACCGGATTCCAATTATATGACTGTTTTGGAACATTATTTGTTCCCATAATTGAAGGGTGACATGGGATTTGTTGACATCCCCCCCTCCCCATGATAAAATTTTACTTTGCCGCCCCCATCGTCTAGCGGCCCAGGACGTAGCCCTCTCAAGGCTAAAACGGGGATTCGAATTCCCCTGGGGGCACTTTGATTTTTTTCAGCCCTCTCACACCATCGAGGTGTGCCAAGGCTAAAACGGGGATTCGAATTCCCCTGGGGGCACTTTGTTTTTTCCAGCCCTCTCACACCATCGAGGTGTATCAAGGCTAAAATGTGGATTTAATTCCCGGGGCACTTTGTTTTTTCCAGCCCTCTCACACCATCGAGGTGTGCCAAGGCTAAAACGGGGATTCGAATTCCCCTGGGGGCACTTTGTTTTTCTCCAGCCCTCTCACACCATCGAGGTGTACCAAGGCTAAAACGGGGATTCGAATTCCCCTGGGGGCACTTTGTTTTTCTCCAGCCTTCTCACACCATCGAGGTGTGCCAAGGCTAAAACGGGGATTTTGTATCACCCAAATAAGCAACCTCTAATAATGTATAGGGTGATCTGTGGGATAATACAAATGCTTTGAATTACCCACTCCATGCATTTGCTATCCACGAATGTGAGGTTTACCATGCAAACATATCCCATCCCCATGGTCCCCGGACCAGTCAAAGTATATCCGGAAGTACTCGCAGCCTACCAAATGAATTATGGCTCTGCGGATTTCGAACCCGAATTCCTTGAACTGTACAATCGAACCGAAGCCAATCTGCAAAAGATCATGGCAACTAAAAATCGTATCGCCATTCAGACCGGTGAGGGAATGCTGGTTCTTTGGGGCGCGCTGAAATCCTGCCTGCACCCAAAGGACAGGGTGTTGTCTCTTGCCACCGGCATTTTCGGTTACGGCATTGGCGACATGGCACGGGCAGTCGGTGCCGAGGTTGAAACCATTGGCTTTGGTTATGATGAGACCTTTTATGATTGGGATCGGATTGAGGCAGCCATTGCACGCTACCAGCCGGTCATGATCACTGCGGTTCATTGTGAAACACCATCCGGTACACTAAACCCGATGGAAAAATTGGGTGAATTAAAACGAAAATACAATGTCCCGCTGCTTTATGTGGATGCAGTGTCATCCATCGCCGGAGCTCCAGTTTTAACGGATGAATGGGGCATTGACCTCTGCCTGGGTGGTTCGCAAAAAGTCCTCTCAGTTCCCCCGGACATGTCCTTCCTGTCCATCAGCGATGCCGCCTGGAAAATCATCGAGCAGGTTGATTACCCTGGATATGATGCCTTGAAACCCTTCCGTACCTGCCAGGAAACTTCTTACTTCCCCTATACTCCCAACTGGCACGGCGTTGCAGCTTTACATATCAGTACGGAACTGATTTTAAAAGAAGGCTTGACGAATTGCTTCGCCCGACACGAACAGGCAGCCAAACTTTGCCGGGACCGCCTTGCAAAAACCGGTTTGGAAATTTTCCCCAAGCCGGGAGCAATTTCCTCCCCCACAGTCACAGCAGTCAAAGTGCCTGATTCGATCAGCTGGCAGGAATTGGACTCCCGGTTCCGTTCCCATGGTCTGGTGACGGCAGGCAGTTATGGTCCGCTGGCAGACGGGGTTTTCCGACTGGGTCACATGGGTTCCCAGGCGGATCTCGAGCTTGTCAACCGGGCGATGGATGTAATTGCCGAAGTCATCACCACTCTGTAAATTTATTTCCTGGCTTTTGCTTTCCTGGGCGGGGAATCCATCCCCGGTAGTTCCGGCGCACCCATTGCCCGCATCTTCTTTTCTTCGGAGATTCGTGTAACGACAGGATCTCCATGCCAGTCACCACCAGCCAGATCCAATGTGGCTGCCTCCATTGCTTCCCGGGGTGATTCAGCCCAATAGGACCAGCTGAATGGCTCGATATCCCCCGGCTTGGTGATGCCGGATTTACGAATCCGCTTCACTCCTTTTGCATTTACAAACAAGCCCTCCACCCAGTATTGATTCATGTTCGCCAATTTCCTCCCACGAGGTATGATGGATATTCCAAATCCTCCGAAGAATGACCTACATTGTAATTCACATCCGTCTATTTCATGGATGATCATAACGGATAAAACCAAACAAGGTTTCCGGATATTGATCCGTCACCAACAGGAAACCCCTGTCTCCCAAACGCACCAATCCCTCCCAATTCCGGGCGGTTCCATCCTCCAATAACCTCAAATACACCGGTGGTTGAGCGACAGGTTGAATGCCATTTTCCGTGAACTGGAGGGCAACCAGCCTCTCCACCCCGACCTGTTCAAGGTGCGTCTCACCCTCTCCATATATATCGACCAGTGGGTCAGGTATGGGTTTCAGCTTTGTATCACCAGGGTAAAAATAATTAATCACCCAAAAGATGCCATTTTCATCCGCTGCTGTGGCGTCGGTAATCCGATACTCAATCGATGGAAAAGACAGGTCCTGGCTGGGGTTCAGTTCAAGGTCAAACCGGTGGGCGACAGGATTTTTATTGACATTGGCACCATATGCCTCAAATAAAGTAATCAGGCTGCTGCCTGCGGCAATGATGGATTCATCTGTCATATTGGAAAGTCTGGCTTGCGGCTCAATTTTTGCCAACGAATCGACATCCAGACGCAAGGCACTGAGATCCGGTTCCAATATTCCCGAAACCAGGTATCCCATCATACCCGGACCGGGTTTGGATTCAATGGATAGGTACACCCTCCCTTCATTCACGGAAATCGCCTCGTAACCCTCAAATCCCCTCACCTTCGAGGAAATTCCGGGGGCATAAAATGGAATTTGGATTGGCATCAATGATTCAGTGTTTTTTCCATCCAACCAGGAAATGATATCCCTTTCATTCAGGGCAAATATTGCCCCCTCATCACCGCCGGTAAATCGTTCGGGATATTGAGGTAGAAGCAATAACAGATTTCCCGCGTCTGTTTCAAACCATGCCAGACCCGATAGTTCACTCTGGCTTGCCTTGATGGGTCCTTCCAGAGGGATGAGAACCACATCTTTTTCAGGAATTTCAATTTCTTCAACAGGCGCAGCCCCAAGTGTCCCCATATTTTGCACCAACGAAGGCGGGGTCCGCCAGCAGGCTGTCAGACACAACATGATCAAAAGGAACCATGAAATCTTCTTCACATCTAGGATTATAACTGCTTACATCTCCTGGCAGGCAAGTATATAAT
>CALMHE010000011.1 GCA_937863865.1 uncultured Anaerolineaceae bacterium
GATGTCTTACTACAGCAGAATTAGATTGTGCATTGTATAAATAGCTTCCATGAACAACAAGATCGTGTAAATTTGGTTCGATCTTAGTCATACCCGATCCATGGATACTTAATTTTCCATCACCTGGGGAATCTGTCTTTATCAGTTGTGGTTCTCCATTTATCGATGAAAAACTTAACCATTTTATCTTTGAAAAATCCGGGGAACTAATGTAAATACTCGAATCCGTTCTATTTTGAGTAAAACTCATTATTTGGTAATAATTGCTACCTTCTGATAAGAACATTCTACGATCTGGATATTCATCAGTCATTTTTCCTCCCTAGAATAAATTCAAATTTAATCTCTGCATTATTGATAACATTGATTTATCGAAATCAATATTAGCTTTTAATTTTTTTATTCATTTTCGTCATAATATTTCTCTGGATTTACTGCGCGGTCATAATCTTCTCCAAAGTTATCAGACAATACTTTTAGAATGTCTATTGTAAGTTTTTGATCACCAAAGTGTTCAATGCCAGTAAGAATTTCAAGACCTTTTTGCTGAAATGGGGATTTAACATCCATTACGATATCTTTCAATAACGATTTAGGGAAAAAATATGATATTGGTTTCTCAAGTGCAATTGCAAGCGTTAGAAGTGTTTGAATACTAATATCAGATTTTCCATTATTAATTTTAGAAATAGTAGCTACTCTGAGATTTTACTTTTCTGCCAATTCGACTTGACTCATCTTCTTTTCTTCGCGCGCTTCTCGAATGAACTCACCAAGTAATTTTGTAAATTCGTTTGGAGCTTTAACGTCATTCTTCATAAGATGTTGGATGAAGTCAAGGTGGGCCTGGAAGGATTCGAACCTTCGACCAAGCGGTTATGAGCCGCGCGCTCTGCCGCTGAGCTACAGGCCCTGGGCGCATTCCGATTATAACAAAATTTGCGCTGCTTTGGGGAATATGTTCAGCATTGGTGAGGTGCGGAGATGATAAGGTCCGCCGCCTGTTCCGAGCCATTGATGGCGGGTTGAGGTCGGTGGGGCACCTGCACCAGTTCGGGGAGCCGGTCCGCCCAGGCGGCGGCTTCCAGCTCTTCCTCAGGGATTTCAAACCCCGCCAATTCCTGCCGGATGAATTCTGCCAGCACTTGGGATTCCCGGAAATGCCGCCGGGTGACAAATGCAAACGGGATGCCGGCATGATACGCCTCGGAAAGGGTGCTGTAACCGACCTTGGCAACCACCGCATCGGCGGCGTGCATCAGGTCGGGGTGGTAGAAGCCGGATCGGTGGGGCAGCAATATTAAATTCTGGCGTTTTTCCTGCTCGGCGCTCGCGCCGGGTACGATGAAGGCAATATCCTTCACGCGGGTCAGGTCATCCAGGTAATGGTAGGAGGTTGGGATTCCACCCATGGTCAGCAGGATTGCGGGTTCATCCATGGACAAACCCAGCCTGGACCGGGTCTCCTGCCGGCTGGCGCGCGGCTGCCGGCTCACCGGCTCGATGACCGTGGCGCCATCCCAGGGTTCGCAGTAAGGACGGGCTTGCAGGTGGTAACTGGCTGATGAGAAGATCGCCTGCATTTTCGCCAGGAAGGGTTTGAACCCGGGTTCTGCTTCCAGATAGCCCTGATAAATCCAATCCCAGGTGAAATTTTCGACCAGGACCGAAGGGATGCCGGCTGTGTGGGCTGCAATGATGCCAACCGGTGAAATGTCGCAGAGGGCAATCCGGCAATCCAGTTTCTGCAATGTGTATGCCAGGGAGTTGAGCTGATGGACCGGGAATGGCATAAATTGCCCCAATCGTTCAACCGTTGCAGGCAGGTCCTCCACCAATGGGGCGGATTGCACCAGACCTACATCGCTGAGCGTGGGATGATAGCCAAACCGGAATGTCAGCGAGGATTCAAAAAACCATCGCGGTGCCCCCGTAAAGATTTCCACGCGCAAGTCGGGGCGTTTATTGTGCAGGGTTTCCAGTATTGCGCAGGCGCGTGCGGCATGACCGAACCCGTGCGACGATATAAAGGCGGCGATGGCGCTCATGGTTTGGATTTTACCCTAATTTTCCAAAATAAACAAAAAATCCTCAAAAAAATCCGGAACCATTGGCGGTTTATCATCGTCATTATTATAAATATCGAAATACATTATTGAAATTTAATTTCCTTCGTGTAGAATGAAGGATGGAATTGTGTTCGATAGGAGAAAGGAGCAAGTCCATGACTAAGAAATTCGTATTGTTTACCATAATCAGCATGGTAATACTTTCACTGGCTGGTTGCAACCTGATGAAAGGAGCACCCACGTCCGAAACCAATGCCGTAAGCACCATGGTCATGCAAACTGTCCAGGCTGAACTGACCCAGGCTGCATTCCAAACAGCAGTCAGCAACCTGACACCCATCGTGGTGACGGCAGTACCCACCAACACATCCGTTCCTTCCAGCACACCCATCGTGGTGACGGCTGTACCCACCGCCACATCCGTGGTGAACACTGCCACACCTGTGGTGCCTTCTGCGACTCCCACCTCTCCCTATGCCCGCACCGGCGGCTCATTTACAGCAGCCTACCTGGGGACAGCCCCCAAGATGGACGGCATCTGGGATGAGTGGACAACCACCAAGTATCCCGCCAAGTACGTGGTGTACGGCAGGAATGATTGGAAGGATGAGGCTGACCTGGAAGGTTCATTCCGGGTGGGCTGGAACAATAATTATCTCTACATTGCCTTCAAGATGATCGATGATGAGTACGTTCAGAATGCCACCGGCGCTGATCTCTTCAAGGGTGACAGCATTGAAATCCTCCTTGATACCGACCTGAATGGTGATTATGCCAGCGAGCAGTTGAGCAGCGATGACTTCCAGATTGGCATTTCACCCGGCAAACCGGATGTAAACGGCACCCGCGAAGCGTACATCTGGTACCCCTCCAGCAGGGCAGGTTCCAATTCGCAGATCCAGATTGCCTCCGCCCGCAGCACCGGCATCACCCGCGTGGAGGTTGCCATTCCCTGGAGCGTTCTGGGTATCACACCCAGTTCCGGCATGCGGCTTGGCTTTGCTGCATCCGCTTCGGATAACGATAACAAAACCAGCAATGTCCAGCAAAGCATGGTATCCAGTTCGTCCACACGAATCCTGACCAATCCAATCACCTGGGGAATTCTCACCCTTAAATAAGCTGCATCAACAGAAAATACCCTGGATGATCCCCCGGTTTTTCCCAGCCGGGGGATGTTTTATTGCAAGCCAGCTGACGGATAAAGCAGCCTAGCCCCCTGCGACCGCTCCAGATCCGGGCAGGGGCGGGCAAGCCATTGCCGGATTGAATCCCATTACGGCTCGCCCCGCCTCTGCAGTCCATATCATGAATTAATGGGTTTCTTTTATGGTTGTCCACTTCTGCCACAACTTCGGCATCAGCAACAGCACCACCAGAATCAGACAGGATATGGGAGCCAGCGCGAACAGTGAGAACCGTCCCAGTTGACCAGCCGTGACAACTGCCAGGGGTATTCCAACCGCAAGTTCCAGGGCACCGGAGGTAATCCCCAGGACACGCACCCATTCCTTCGGGCTCATCAGGATGGCAACAGTCACCACAGCCCATCCCAGCATTGCCACCCAATGCAAACCATCAACCAGGACAAAAATGGGGGCGCCGACGGTGATGATCCGGCTGGTGCTGGAAACGCCGTTCATAAAGCAGAAGATATATGCCATTCCGGTACCCAACCCCAACAGGATCCGGCTCCAGGAAATTCCGCCAACCATGCGCAGCAGGATGAAGTAACATGCCAGGTAGGGGAAGAACAGCGGGAAGTAAACCGGCGGCAGGCTGGCAGCCAGGAATGGGATATTGATGAACCAGCTGCTTAACAGTGCCATCACCATGGCAACAACGGAGAGAATGAACGCCCAGTTCCTTTTGGTGAAAAATCCATAAGCACTGACTGCGAAAATGACCGCTGCCAGGATTCCCAGGTCTGCCAGGGCGGGATGAATATATTTCAACAGGATTTCACATCCCGGCTCGGCTGATTCAGCGGACATGCCTGCCACGTACCATTTTTGGAAAATGAGAAAATGACCGATCAGCCCAAGGGCTGATGCAAAAATGGATAGAATTCCTCCCAGGCGATGTTTTGTTTTCATGTTTTCTTCACTCCTTTGGTTATGATGAATTTCCTGAACGATAAAAAATAATTCACCCATCCGGTTAATCCCCGTCTTCAGAAGGGGTTATGGATTGACTTTCGAGCTGCCGGCGTGGCAGGAAAGACAGCCCTTGTAGTACGCCGCATTTTGGTGGGCTGCCACATAAATCACACTGCCATCCTCCAAGGTAAAATCACAGCCGTCCAGAAAGTTGGATGTTTTTTCCCATTTGGCGATTTCGATGTCACTGGCGATATAAACCGTCCCTGACAGGTGATTGTTACATAATGGTCCATGGATTACCTGATCGAACGCCATCATTTTCCCGTTGATTTCCACTTCGCCGGGCAATCCCGAACCTTCCGGAGTCGGTCGGGAGTGTAGGGTAACCGGATCAACATACTGGATTGCATTTGGCTCAGCGGCAGGAGCGGCGGACTGGCAGGCGGCAAGCAGGCTGAATATCAGGGCAATCCCCAGAAATTTAATAAAGTTCATCAGTGATGGTCCTCCATTTGTTATGAATTGATATGCATACCGGGAACGATCAATATCACCCATTTTTGTACCATTTTCCAGTCATACTGTCTTTGCCTTTAAGCAATTCCCCGCCAGATACCGCCCTTAAAAATCACGGTTTGGCTTCATTTCGGTTATAGTTAATGAGGAGGAATCGGTATGTCCACAATTGATAAACTTATCGCCGAAAACCCCATCTTTGGGGGATTGTCTGCCGACCAGCGCAGCGGCCTGATCAGCCAGGCAGTCCAGCGTCGTTATCAAAATGGTGAGGTGGTCTGCCTGGCAGGGGAGATCTGGCCTTATTTTTTTATGATTGAGAAAGGGAGTGTAGGCGCCCACAAACAGTCTGCGGAAGGGCGCCTTCTCATTGTCACATCATTTTCAGCCGGGGACGTTTTCTGGGGGCTGGCATTCTTCCAGGAACAAATGCCGCAGCCGGTAACCCTGGTGGCTGAAAAAGCAGTCCACCTGTTCAGGTGGTCGTCCAGTGTACTCCAGCCATTTTTTCAACAATATCCCCTGATGAGCTGGGAATTGGCACGGTTGATGATCTTGAAGATGAAGGTGGCAAATGAAATCCTGGAGGGAATTGCATTTCAACCAGTGGCGGGACGACTCGCGAAATTATTATTGGAGGTGGGTTCCAGCGACCCCGACCAGGCAATCACGCGCAGCCTGACGCTGGATGAGATGGCAGCCCGGGTTGGCTCCACCCGGGAGATGATTTGCCGATTCCTGCATCGGTTTGCCGATGATGGAATTATTGAAATCACCCGGACGGAATATCGCATTACGAACCCGGCGCAGTTGATGGCAGTATCAAAATATTCGAAGGGTTAGGACGATGGGGGAGTACCCCTGTCTTAAGCTGATATAATAAGCACAAATGTTCCATTCGTTTCAATCAGGAGGGGCGTGTGCCGGTTAATTTCCCGCAATTGCAAAAATTCATCCGCCAGGCGGGCAGCCGGGCGCGTGAACAGGATAAGGAACGCAGTCAGAAACTGGAATTGTCCCGACAGCTGCTGGGGCAATTTAATACAGAACAATCATACCTGCAGGGTCTGGTGGAGGATGCTGCCGGGACAAACAAAAACCTGCGGTGTGCCATCCCCGGCGATGAACCCCTGACCACCGCCATCGACCCGCCGCCGACAGCCGGGAATGTGACCTTGCTGGCGGCGGATGGTTCACAGGTCAATCCCAGCCGGCATGATGCCGTCCTGTTTGGAGTCGTCAATGTGGGTGTCTTCCGGATGCGGCTGGGTGAAGCTGAACCCCCGCGCGAGTTCACTGAAACCCAATTGCTGACCGGTGATGAACTGTACAAAGAGGGCAGTGATCCGGTCTCGTTGGATTACAGTGACCTGACCGAGGAAATCATTGCCCTGCGCCGCGACCTTAACGAGCGTCATCTGCTGGCAGAGCTTGCCCAAAGCGAGGATCCCCCGGTGCTGGCGCTCACCGACGGTCCACTGGAACTGTACCGCGAGAGACAGTCCTCCGCCGAATATCAGAAATTATTTGATCAGTACCTCAAGGTTCTGCACGCATTGAAAGACCTGAATGCGGTTGTGGCTGGTTATGTAGACCGCCCCCGTTCTGATTTAATCGTCCGCCTGCTGGAACTGGCTGACCTGGGCAGGGATCGTATCAATGAAGGCGGCAAAACCAGACCCCTGGGGGGTGTGGTGGATATACAACTCTTCCAGGAGATCCTGAAACCGGGGATGCGCTCCGGCTTATTTCGCATTCAATCCCCCAGCAGCTTTACGGATGAGCTGGGTCTGCATTTCTTTTACCTGAATACCGGGCGTGATAAACACCCGGCACTTGCGCGGGTGGAAATTCCCGCCTGGGTGGCGGGTGTGCACGGCATGGTTGACATGCTGCATGCGGCTCTTCTGGAACAATGCCGCCTGATGGGTTCACGACCCTATCCCTACGCCCTGCACCGCGCCCATGAAATTGCGTTGGTCACCTATGCGGAAAAGGGACAGATCGAGGAAATGATAATCGGGGAGTATTTGCGGCAGGGAATTCCGGTGGCGGGGCGTTCCAACAAGCAATCCGCCAAGGATTTACCCGGCAGGACGCCGCATCTGCCCTGATTGGATGTCAGAAGTTTTATTTCAGGAGGCAAGGGATGACAATGCTTGAAATCGGACGACTTTTACGGGCGAATATTACCGGCTGCGTGGTCGGATGCCGTGTAACGGATCTGGATGCACCCAGCTTTGGGGGAATGGTGCGCATTCCACAGGAGGGCGGATACCAGATCATTGGTTTGATTCATGATATCCGGATTGACGATGACGGTCTGGTGCGTCAGCTGGTGACTACAGGCGATATCTCCGATGAGGTGATCCTGGACAACCGGCTTAATCGAAATGTACCCCTCGAGGTGAGCGTACTCTTCATCGGTCACGAATTGGAGGGCACCATCTCCCATCTGATTCCGCCGCGCCCGCCGCTGACGCTGGATCGGATTTACACCTGCACACTGCAGGAAATTTGCAGGTTTACATCCACCGGCAGGTTCGGCTATTTCCGCCACATCCTGCGGGCAGTAGACCTGCCGGTTGCAGAACTGCTGGCTGGGCATTTGCAGCAGGCGGACAGGGCTCAAAACGAAGTCGGCGACTCCGGCTGGCTCCCGGCAGCCACCCAGGAACTCATCGTCCTCCTGCGGGATGATTATCCGATGTTGATGGCGGTGCTTGGCAGCATTTCGGATATGCACATCCCGTCAGGCAGGCGCTTTGTGAAAGGCGAATAATCCATGATGACCTTGAACTCCCCAAATAATCAAACCCATGAATCGATCGGCTACATCGTTGGCGGTTCACTCAAGGATTCCTTCCGCGTGCGCCTTACCGTGCCCCCGCAGGATGTACAGGAGGGCAGTTTTGTGGTGATTGAGAGCGGCGGCTGGCTGTTTTATGGTCTGGTGACGGATTTGCAGCTTGGCTCCACCGACCCGCGCTTTGCTGATGAGCAAAGCGAGCTGCGCCTGCCAGCCAGCTTAGCGGGTTTACTGCATGGGCAAACGCTTTTCACTAATTTGAACGTCATGCCGAGGCTGATGATCGACCGCGGGCCCGAGCCTGGTAGCCCCGAATATGCCCATTGGCGCCAGGAGCACCCCGAAAACGCAACCCCCGTCACCGTCAAGACCGTCCCGAGCCACCATGCCCCGGTGCGCTTAGCGGATGCTGAGGATATTGCCCAGATCTTTGGCGAAGAAGATAATCACAACATCTTCTGCGTGGGGCATACCCGCGAGCAAGGGCACC
>CALMHE010000012.1 GCA_937863865.1 uncultured Anaerolineaceae bacterium
CATGCCAGTACCACCGGGCAGCGTTCATTTCGATCATTGGTAATTCCCAGGTAAATTTCTTCCTGGATTCCAACAGCCTCATCCACCAATACCCTGCGAACCGGCAATCCTTTAATTTTCATCACCAGGATTTGGGCGGCAATTTCTTCCGCCTCCCTAGCGGTTTTTGCCAGCCGAATCCCCCCGGCTTTTCCCCTGCCTCCCACCAAAACCTGGGATTTTATGACAACCCGTCCCCCCAATTCATCAGCGATAACACGGGCTTCCCGTGCCACTGTGGCTACCCTTCCCCGTGGAATTGGAATCCCGTATCGAGAAAATATGGTTTTGGATTGATATTCGTGAAGTTTCATATCCCTTCCGTGGGTAATGGACTGTTTCGGGGAGACAATCCTTTTACCAATCCAATGTAGAAAAGCCCGGCAGGTCATGCCGGGCTATCATTTTTCTATCACCCAATCAACCCTTGAGGTACTCTTCAAGAGATTCTTTGCTGATTCGGTAAGCAGCCCCAATCTTGCGGGCTTTCAAATCACCTGCCTTGATTGCAGCAACCACATCCTCTTCTGAGACCTTGAGAATCCCAGCCACTTCAGCAGGTGTCATCACAGCTGGAATGCCTGTGCCTTCACCCCCCGAAGGGGTTGTTCCGCCTCCCTGTGCGGGTTGACCGGCTCCGGTCATTCCCTGCAGGGTCTGGCTGATGGCACCTCCGATTCCCATCCCGGCGCCAATTCCGGCAGTCAGACCAGCTCCGCCGCTTGGGTTTTGTGCAGCATCCCGCATCGCATCCGCAGCCTGCAATTGTGTGTAGGTCTGTACATCCAGCATGCCCATCTGGCGCAATTCTTCGGCTGATTTTTCAGATGGTTTCAGGTTGGCGATATAGAATGACTTTAATGTCAATCCAATGGCAAGGAAATCATCCTGTGTCTTTGCCCGCACACCTGCACCAATTTCCTCTGTCAGTGCAATTAATTCTGCAACAGAATGTTTGGCGCCGGTTTCAGCCAGCGTATCCTGCATTTTGGATAGCAGCATTGAACGCAGCCGATTTTCAATATCTCCGGTCCGATAGAATCCCTGGGCTCCCACAATTTGGGTGACAAACTGTTGGGGGTCATTCACCTGGAAGGAATAGGATCCAAATCCAGTCAGCAGCGCGACACCCAATCCCATGCCTGGATTGCGTACAAGGATCGGTTGGGGTGTGCCCCACTTGCGATCGACAAATTCACGCATGGACACATAATATACTTCGGATGTGAATGGTGTCCGATCGTTAAAAACCTTGCCAATCAAATCAACCAGTAATGGAATGTTGGCAGTTACAATTGTATGCCTGCCCGGACCAAATGTATCCAGTGCTTTACCATCCCGGAAGAAGACGACCCGTTGAGCCTCACGCACAATTACCTGGGAACCAATTCGTAAATCTGCAACGCCCTGTTCCGGAAAACGATGCACAATCTCATCCGTCATTTCACTTGGATATTCAACAACATCAAATACTCTTGCCATTGTCTACTCCCTTTTCTTATCGGTTCTCAGGCGGGTTTATTGATTTTGGGTGAAACCCAAAATTACCTCAGCCCGTTTGTTAAATGCATCCACACAGTGTTGCGATAGTGTGGTTAAATTACGGATTGCAGCTTTTAATCCATCCGTCCCGATGGATGCCTCCACATTGTCAATAGCCCGTGACACTTCCTCCTCGGAATTTAATAGCGCTAAATCATATTCATATATTTTGGCGAGTTCTTCTTCTCCGATTTTCACTGCCGCGAAGAACGCGGAATATCCATAGGAAGCTGTCCGGACCCGGTCGATGAATTGTCGTAGTTTTATGGAAGCTGACTCAAGATCATCCACATAGACGATTTCACCCTCGTTAATGAGTTCCTTTTGCAATCCGGAAATTCGCTGCCACAAGGCTTCAAAGTGATTGGCAATGGTTGTCCGTAACAGTTTATCGGAAGCCCTCCGGCTTTGTCTTGTTATATATCCTTTGAAACCCGGGATCTTACTGAGCAATTTGCTCAAAGGATCCAAATCACCGGCGACCTGATCCATTAATTCACTCATTATGCCTCCTCCTGACCATTTAGCTTTATCGAGATGAGAAGTAACCTTGTAATTGATGACAAGGTTATTATAGCTTGATTAATTTCCTAAAACAAGCCAAATGTTTACTTATTTACATATACGGAGAAAGCACAGGAAAAGATGCAAAACTGAGTCTTGTAAGGTATTTGTAAGCCCACGGGTCTTGCATATATTTAAAATTTACATATAATAAAAACCAGTAAGGTTAGTACAATATTAAACCGAAAGGAGGTGAATCGCCATGTTATTTGCTCCGAAGGAAAAGGGTCAGGGTCTTGTAGAATACGCCCTCATTCTCGTTTTGGTTGCAGTTGTCGTGATTGTTGTTCTTACCCTGCTCGGACCATTAATCGGGAACGTATTCTCGGAAATCATTTCAGGGCTTGGTGGCTAGAATCAGTGTTGGGTAATCCACCTGCCAAATCAACTAATGTTCGTATGACGAAAGACCCTGAATCGTCAGGGTCTTTCACTTTATGATTATCAGCTCTCATGGATCGATTCTTGCACCTGAATTTACTGCACTCCGGGAACACACACATTGAATTTTACCGTATAATTGATTTATTCAAGTTTGTAAATTTGAAACGCCAGGAGGATTAAACTATGGCTGGTGGCAGAAAAAAGAGCGGCATGCTCATCATCATTTTGGCGCTGTTGTTGATTGTGATATTTGTCGGCGCTTATTTTGTAATACAAAAATTCGGCGGCTTGCCATCCAAAACTGGTGGAGAAGTTGCCACCACTCCAGTCGCGACGGATACAGAGAAT
>CALMHE010000013.1 GCA_937863865.1 uncultured Anaerolineaceae bacterium
GACCTGTTGCAAAACGGCCATGCCGTGGCAATAATTAAGAATCATGGCAGCGACAGCTTTGCCAATACCTATTCCAACGCCCGTAACAGTTTTTACGGGATCTCAGGATTCCCCACAGCTGTCTTCGATGGCCAGAATCCCACTTCGGGCGGCAGCTCAAGCTCGTCCATGTACAGCAACTACCTGCCCAAGGTGAATTCCCGGCTAAACGTTCCATCTCACTTCCTGATTAGCGCCGTCGGAGCTCAAATCGGCAGCGAATACAGTGTATCAGTCACCGTATCCAAGCCTGAAGCGGATACCAACACCAACGTCAAGCTGCACGCTGTGCTCACCGAGTCCAACATTCCCTATACCTGGTTCAACCAAACCACAGTGGATAATGTCAACCGGCTGATGGTACCAAACCAAAACGGCACCGCCATTAATCTGGCCACTGGCGAAACAACCACTGTCAATCTGACCTTCACTCCCGATGCTTCTTGGAATATTGGCAACTGCGAAATCGTGTTTTTCCTGCAGAACATGACTTCGAAAGAGATTCTGCAAGGGGTCAAATATTCACTTGCATCGCTGGTGGGAGCATATCCTGTTTCGCACCAGACCATTGATTTCCCCGACGTCTCAGTGAACGGTACCAACACAATCCCAATCACGATCACCAATTTCTCATCCACCCCCGCAAGCGGTACGATCACTATCTCCAATCCGGTTTTCAGCTGCGACGTGAGCAACTTCAACATTCCCGCAGCCCAGACCATCACGGCGAATGTGACCTTCTCTCCCACTGCCCCTCAAACATACAATGGCAACCTGGTGATCACCAGCAACCTTTACAACCATCCCAATATCACCATTCCCTTGACAGGAACGGGCTTCACCAACGAAGCGCCGGTAGCCACGGGCGTTGTTGTTTCCGGTCATCCAGTCATTCATCAGCAACTGACGGGGGAATATGTGTTCACCGATGCGGATAGCGACACCGAGGGAAGCTCGATCTATAAATGGTACAGGATCGTAGATTCCTCACCGGTTCTGATCAATGGAGCCAATGAAATCAACTATACTCCAGTGGAAGCAGATATCGACCATGAACTGGTCTTTGAAGTTACCCCGGTTGATGAACACGATATGCCGGGAACACCTGTTTCCAGTGATCCCACACCCACGATAATCGATCTGCCCGCGCCCCAGAATCTGACCGGCACCCTCAATCTCCCGGACACCGTGGTGCTCACTTGGGAACCACCCCAATACTACGGTGGCAGAGGTTTTGTGGGTTATAGGCTATTCCGCAACGGACTGTCAATTTCCACTATTACCAACCCCAACACCCTGACCTTCACCGACACCTATGTGCCCCAAGGAATCAATGAGTATTGGGTCTGCTCACTTTTCAACGATCCGATGATGCTCTCCGACCCATCCAACATAGTCAGCATCAACATCTTGTCCAACGAGGATGATGTCATTTCAGCCGGCAATTCACTCAATGTGTATCCAAATCCTTTCCGTTCCAGCACTTCATTTGCGCTGCGCGGCAAGGCGAACAGACAAGTGAACATCTACATCTACAACATCAAGGGCCAACTGGTCAGGAGCATGACCGGCTCAACCGACCAAAACGGAGAAGCCAGCTTGAACTGGGACGGCACCAATTCGTCTGGTAACAAAGTTGACAGCGGCGTTTACTACTATCAACTCAACAGCCCCGATTTCCAACATCAAGGCAGAATAGTTCTGATGAAATAATCTGCCTGCCGCAATATTCACCAAGGCCCCGGAGCTTCCGGGGTCTTTTCATTTCTGTTCCAAACGATATGTCTTGACTTGATAAAGCCCATCCCTAAAGTTGGCAACACAAAGCAAGATCGAGGTATGCATGGAAAATCCTACCACAGACAAAACCCCGGTTTCCAATTTTATACGGACCATCATCGACCGTGATTTGGAATCCGGAAAGCATAAAAGCATCAAGACCCGGTTTCCTCCCGAGCCTAATGGCTATCTGCATATTGGGCACGCCAAGTCCATCTGCCTGAATTTCGGCCTGGCGAGGGATTACGGCGGAATCTGCCACCTGCGTTTTGACGACACCAATCCCATCAAGGAAGATGTGGAGTATGTGGATTCTATCATGGAAGATGTGCGCTGGCTGGGGTTTGACTGGCAGGACAAGCTTTTTTACGCCTCTGATTACTTCGATCAGTTGTACGAATATGCCGAAATCCTGATCAAAGAAGGCAAAGCCTATGTCTGCGACCTCTGCCAGGAGGAAATCCGCCAACACCGCGGAACCCTCACTGTTCCAGGCAAAGACAGCCCCTACCGCAACCGGAGCGTCGAAGAGAACCTTGATCTGTTCCGGCGTATGCGGGATGGCGAATTTGAAGAAGGCGCCAAATCCCTGCGGGCAAAGATCGACATGGCCTCGCCCAATCTGAATATGCGGGATCCCGTCATCTACCGCATCAAGAAGGCCGAACACCACCGCACCGGAAACAAGTGGCTCATCTACCCCATGTATGACTACACGCATTGCATTTCCGACGCCCTGGAAGGGATCACGCACTCGATATGCACCTTGGAGTTTGAAGACCACCGGCCGCTCTACGACTGGTTTCTCGACCAGTTGCCCGTCCCCTGCCATCCCCAACAGATCGAATTTGCCCGCCTGAACCTTTCCCACACAATGATGAGCAAAAGGCGTCTGCTGGAATTGGTGCAAAACAAGGTTGTTAATGGCTGGGACGATCCCCGCATGCCCACCCTGGCGGGACTGAGGAGACGTGGTTTTTCACCTGAAGCCATCAGGGAATTTGCCGACCGCATCGGAGTGGCCAAAGCCAACTCGGTCGTGGATTTTGAACTGCTCCA
>CALMHE010000014.1 GCA_937863865.1 uncultured Anaerolineaceae bacterium
GTATATACCAACAATATTCCGACAGGGGCATTCCGTGGGTTTGGTGGTCCGCAAGCAGCGTTTGCCGCTGAAATGCAAATGGATAAATTAGCCAGGGCAATTGGAATGGATCCTGTGGAATTTAGAATGCGGAATGTCATTCATGAGGGATCAATTTTGTCAGTTGGCACTCCTTTACCAGCTGGTGTCAGCATGCCAGAGGTGTTGAAAACTTGTGCAATAAAAGCAGGTTGGGAGAACACGGCGGATGGATGGAAAAGAAAAGATGAGAAGGATCCAAAATTAATCCCATCGCACATACGAAGAGGTAAGGGAATTGCCTGTTCATTTAAAAATGTAGGATTTTCATTTGGCGCGCCAGAGCAATGTACCGCCACCATTGAATTGTATGGACAAGACCACATAGAAAAAGTAATACTTTATCATTCTGGAGCCGATGTTGGGCAAGGTGCGCATACCGTATTTACCCAAGCAGCTGCAGAAGAGTTGGGGGTGCCAATCAGTAAAATACAGATAGTGACCTCAGACACTGCATATACGCCCCCCTCGGGGAGTTCCTCAGCCTCGAGGATGACATTTATGGGTTTGAGTTCCGTCAGAGGTGCAGCGAAACTGGCTCTCGAAAAATGGCAGCAGAAGGAACGACCTGCAAAAGCCATTTACCAATATCGGCCACCCAAAACGACGCCGATGGATCCTGAAACCGGAAAATCGGAACCCAATTTTGCATACGGTTATGTTGCCCAGGCAGTGGAGTTGGAGGTTGATGTTGAAACAGGATTAATAAAAATTAATTCTGTTATCAGTGTGGATGATGTGGGGAAAGCAGTCAATCCACAACAAGTGCAGGGACAAATTGAAGGTGCTGTTGTACAGGCTGCCGGATATTCGATTTTGGAAAAGTTTATCCAAATAGAAGGTGAAGTGCAAACCAGAAACCTCTCAACTTACCTTATTCCAACCGTGCTGGATATTCCAAACAAAGTTGAATCGGTGATATTGGAGTATCCAGATCCTGTAGGTCCATGGGGTGCGCGTGGCATGGCTGAAATGCCATTTCTTCCCCTTGCGCCGGCAATCATTGATGCAGTTCATGATGCAATTGGAATCTGGTTTGATGATTTTCCACTCACTCCGGAGCGCATATTAAAAGGTCTTGGTGTACTCGGTTCACAATAGAGTTGAACTGTGAAACAAAAAATGATTGTAATTATCCAGGGTGGTGGAGATCTCGGTAGCGGGGTGGTGCTGAGATTATATCGTGCGGGATTTTCAATTATTATTACAGAATTAGCTCAACCTCTGGCAGTTCGAAGACTGGTTTCATTTTCAGAAGCGGTTTATGCCGGGGAGACTATCGTAGAAGAGGTAAAAGGGGTATTAGTCAAAAATATTCATCACGCATTACAAATCATTGAGGGTGGAGAAATACCAATTATCGTTGATCCTGAAGGCAAAATATGTACAGAAATCGTTCCTGATGTAATTATTGATGCCCGAATGAAAAAAACAGAAAATCATCGTGATTTAATGCATTCGCCGCTGATTATCGGATTGGGACCCGGTTTCATTGCCGGTGATAATTGTCATGCTTTTGTTGAAACCAATCGAGGGCACTTTTTGGGGCGAGTTTATTGGACTGGAACTCCTGAGGTGGACACTGGAATACCTGGTTTGGTTGGGCAGGTGGGCGCGGAAAGAGTTCTACGATCTCCGAATAAAGGTATATTTTTAACCCAATGTAAAATTGGTGATATCGTCGAAGAAGGTCAGGGGATCGCTGAAATTGGGGGAATGATGGTCAAAACGCCGTTTTATGGAATGATGCGCGGTTTGCTGCGTTCTGGTGTATTTGTAAATAAGAATATAAAGATCGGCGATGTCGATCCCAGGATCGATTACAGGTTGTGTACGATGGTTTCAGAGAAATCTTTGGCGGTTGCAGGCGGGGTTGTAGAAGCGATCTTGACAAATTATCATTTTACGGGATTTTCTCGTCAATGAATCTGGGAAGGGCATTGAGAGCCGGAAGGGAGAGCCGGATCGGATTCGTGGGTTCGGGGGGAAAAACAACAGCAATATTTCAACTGGCAAGAACATACACTGATATACCTGTATGGGTAACGACAACCACCCATCTGGCATATGAACAATGGAAGCTGGCTGATTATTTTCATGTATTCCATTCTGATAACATATCTGGGATCAATTCAAAATGGCTTGATAATGGAGTGCATTTGTTCGTTGGCGCTGAGGATGAGTATATTCACAAATGGACGAGGATAACAAAAAATCAATATGAATTATTGCTTTCTGCAGTTGATACATATCAAATTCCCTTATTAATCGAATGTGATGGCTCGAGAGGGCGTCCAATAAAAGCGCCGGCTGAGCATGAACCAGATATTCCAAATGGATTAACCGATGTCGTCGTTGTAGTGGGGCTTAATGGTTGCAATCAGCCCTTGGTGGAAAATATTGTTCATAGACCTGAAATATTTTCCCGACTCGTAAAATTAAAACCAGGTGAATTGGTTTCAGAGGAGCATTTGATAAATTATTTAAGCAATGAACAGGGGGGATTAAAAAACCTTCCCAATAATACGCGAAAAATATTAATCATCAATCAAGCTGATACCCAGGATCAAGTTCAAATTGGGCAAAGATTATCCAAGAAATTATTGGGTATTTATGATTCCTGTCTGATTACCTGCTTGTTGGATATAGTTGAAGCGGAGTTGCAAGTATATGAAGTATTTGAGCCGCTGGCTGCGGTAATCCTTGCGTCAGGCGAGTCCAGCAGGATGCAAGGGAAAATCAAACAATTATTGGATTGGAATGGCATATCATTAATCCGTCACGTGACGCAACAAGCTTTGGGAGCAGAGGTTCAAAAGGTGGGCGTTGTTCTTGGAAGTCATATTCACGAAATTCAAAGGGCAATTGATGATTTACCAATTGAAATATTGGAAAATCCCCGTTACCAGACTGGACAAAGCGCTGGAATGCGCGTAGCCATAAATACATACAAAAATACATATTTCAACATATGCTTCTTACTATGTGATCAACCGTTTGTAACATCACAATTAATAAATTCACTTATTTGTCTCCATAGAAAAACATTGGCAGATATTGTTGCACCACGTATTGATGGCAGTCGGGGCAATCCAGTTGTGTTTGATCATAGAACTTTTAATGATTTATTGCAGATCCATGGCGACCAGGGGGGCAGGGAGCTTTTTAATACTCATGATGTTGCCTGGCTGGATATCCCGGATAAAAGAATATTAATCGATATTGATACTGAAAAGGATTATCAAATTGCTCTCAACGCACAATAATGACATCAATAATCGGGATTGTGGAGGAGTGGATGCTGCGATTGTATTGGCGGCTGGCAGATCTACGAGAATGGGAATATCAAAGGTCCTGCTTCCATGGGAAAATGAAACTGTAATTCAACAAATTGTCAAAATGTTAAACGAGACTTCCATAAATAGAATTGTTGTAATCACTGGAAGTGAAACCGCTATAATATATCACTTGATCAAAGAGGATAATATAACAATAATTTATAATCCATCCTTTGAATTAAAGGATATGATCAACTCGATTAAAATCGGTCTTTCCTATTTGTATCGGCATTCTGATAATGACAAGGTGAGAGCCAGTTTTATTTTCCTGGGAGATATGCCAGCTGTTACCAAAAATGTGATCAAAGCAATGATAAACCAGTATCATAATGCCCAAGGAAGGATAATCGTGCCGAGGTATAATCGGCGAGGTGGTCATCCGATATTGATTGACCGGATATATTGGCAAAAAATTATTAACATGGTCGATGGGAAAAACCTAAGAGAGTTTATGAATTCTCCTGATGTATTGGTCGATTATTTGGATGTTGACTCCGATGGAATCCTTGAAGATATGGACACATCCAGCGATTATCAAAAACTGATTGATAAATATGCGCCATAGAGAAACGACATTAATGATGAATTACCACGTATGGAAATTAGTCACAGGCAAAGAAGAGCCCGAATTATTTTTGGAAATGAACGCAGTCCACATGGACGAAGTTACTCTTCAACTACCGGCAGGCGCCTACACGACATTTCGAACATTTGAGCACAATAAAGCCTTGCATTTGTCAGGACACGTAGATCGGCTTGAGGAATCAACCCGGCTGATTGAAGAAACCCTCCAAATACCTAGAATTGAACTTCGCAAGGTCATTCAATGGATAATTGCTCATGAGAAATTTGTTGATAGCAGAATCAGAATTGTTGTCCATGTGGAGAATAAAGCCAGCCATATCTTTATCATTGCAGAGCCATTAAGTATCCCGGCAGACAAGGAATATCAAAATGGGGTTGAAACCATAACCATCAACATGCATCGTGATAATCCGAAAGCAAAATTAACAAGTTTTATCCAGTCCGCAGGTGGAATAAAACAATCCTTACCGGAGAATATCCATGAGGCATTGATGGTTGAGAACAACTTGATCCTTGAAGGATTGTCCAGCAATTTTTTTGCATTGATTGATTCTAAACTTCGGACAGCCAATGAAGGAGTACTCCGCGGAATCACCAGGAAAATTGTCATAGAAGTAGCCCAAGAGGCGGGATTATCAATTGCCTATGAGCCAGTTTCCATGAATGAAATTGGATATATTCAAGAATGTTTTATTACCAGCTCCAGCAGGGCAGTATTACCGGTACGCACAATCGATGACCGGGAAATTGGGGCGGGGCGACCTGGCGAAATTACCAAAATGCTATTGGATCGATACAATCAAAGGATAGCAAAAGAAATCAGGACAATATAACAGGAAATTATATTTAGGGTGACAATTAACTTATATGTTAAAAATGCGTATAGCCATTATATAATAAAATAATCATCCATCATCAATACTCATTCTCTTTAACAACCTAACCCGACGCTTTTCAATATCATCTTTTGGAACATTTCCATCCATTTTCATCGCATTCAGAGTCCAAATTAGAGCAGAAGAATATTCTCTTTTCTGGTGTTCATAGTATTTAGCCAGTTCGATACAAGAATCCTGATCTAAATACTGCGCAGCGCTCTTCCATATGCGTTCAGCCTGTTCCCACCGTCCTTGCCTGCGAAACAATACTGCATATCTCTTGGCTATATTTACATAAAAGGGGATGGGTAATCCACGGTTTATGCAGCTTTCATACAATTCCAACGCCAGATCAACCAGGTTCATTTCTTCAAAAAGCCTGGCAACTGCTGACGTATCTAGAGATTCATCGATGGTCGATAAGGGAT
>CALMHE010000015.1 GCA_937863865.1 uncultured Anaerolineaceae bacterium
GAATTTCAGGGCCCGAAAGGCCCGGAACCGACGCGCTATGGCGACTGGGAGCGCAAGGGCATCGCTTCGGATTTCTGAGGTTGCCGCTGCGGGGCTTGCCGATTGCCCCGACTCACCCCCTAGTCGGGCAAATGTCGCCATTTGCCAGGGTATATCGCCGAACGTCCCATCAGGCCCGCTGGCGTCGCTGGTTCGCGGCGGGGCTGCCGTGGCTGTTCGTGATTGCGGTCGTGGCCGGGACGATGCTGCCGGTGCGGGATTGGGTGCACATTGGCGACCGCCCGGGTGTCCGTCTGCTGGCGGGTTTATCAGACAGCTACGGCAGTTATGGTGTGGTTTTAATCGATAAACAAGGGGCACGGCTCTTCCACTTCCACCTGGGCGAATTGCATGAGCAGGAAGGCACGATCGGCAAGACAATCAAGCATATCAAGCACGGAAGTGCTTCCACCCTGACTGGTCGGCGGGCTGGGATGGCTGGTCGCACCAGTTCCGTGGACGAGATTGTGGAACGCAATATGAAAGATGCAGCCGATTTTGCCGTTCGATTTTTTGAAGAAAATCACATCAGACGCATCTTGATTGGTGGCACCGATGAAAATGTCTCCATGTTCCGCAGTCTTCTGCCCAAAGCCTGGCAGAGCCTGGTGGAAGGCAGTTTTGCCATGCCCATGACTGCATCGCATAACGAGGTGCATGAGAAAGCCATGCAAATTGGACGGGAAGCAGAACTGCGCCATGAAAAAGAAACCGTCGAACAACTCATCACTCAGGCATCCAAAGCCCAGTATGCAGTGGTGGGACTGGAGGAAACCCTCCAGGCTGTGAACAGCGGACGGGTGCAAATTTTAATGGTAATGGATGGTTTCCGTAAATCCGCCCATCTGTGCAAATCATGCGGATATCTCACCACGAAGCCCAGTGAAGTATGCCCGGTTTGCGGTGGGAGTTCTGAAAAGATCCTGGACAGCGTGGATTTTGCCATGAGTACAACCATGCGCCATGGAGGTGAAGTGGAAATAATCTCGCCGCCCTCTATTCTTGAGGAAAACGGTAAAATAGGCGCAATCCTGCGATATTAGAAACTTCTCTATTGAACCAATAACCCCGAAGGGTAAATTGAAGCCCTTCGGGGTTTTTTTATCATAAAAATTGATTGAATTATTTAACCAGCCGCTGGACAAGCAGGTTTAAATCACCCACCAGGGATTCCAATTCGGATTGAGTAACGGTATAGTGCTTCTCCTTGAATGCCTCCGTTGCACTTTTTAAACGGGTCTGAAGTGCAATAATGCTGTCCGTCCCCGGCATTAATGAGCCTACTGTGTTTAAATCTTTTTGCGCCAAATCCAATGCTGTTGTTGCAGTCTCCCATGATTGACCGGTTATCGCCAGACGGGTAACAGCAATGTCGTTTTGTACCTGCAGCAATGCAACATGAAGCTGGGCATCCTTTAAACTGGTTGAGGTGACATCCAACTCTGCTTGTTTATCGAGCAGGTTCTGTTCCGCGGCAGCCAGTTTATCCCGGGTTTCATTCAACACTGCCAGATCCGCCCTGGCTGTTTTTAATTCCCGGGTTAATGGACGAACATAAAGGAAATACTCCAACCCCAATCCCAATGCAAACAAACCCAGGATCAGGATCATCCAGCCAAGGATTTTTCTTCCACGCCGCCTGTAGTGGGGGATGACTGGCGGCTGGGATGGTTCCACTGGTGGATGTACAGGACCAGGTTCTGTTTCAACAGGGGGTTGGGGAAGGCCCTCCTCCCCAATCAAATCAGGTTCCAATCGTGGTTCTTTCTTTTGCTCTTCCATGTGATTTTTCCTTTCAGGTATTTAATTATAATCTTATTATTTGGATATGATCACAAGGACTGCCTACCCTTGAGGATATTGATACGGATAAATCGGCGGCTTGCGTTGTCCCAGAGTGAATGGAAAGGCAAGCAGCAACCCGGCAACGAATCCACCGATATGTGCCCACCAGGCAATCCCGCTGCTTGCCAGTCCTCCAGCTGTGCCCAGTGCCCACAAGCCAGAAAATAATTGTGAGATAAACCATAAACCCAGGTAGATCCATGCCGGGATTTCCATAATCCACGGCAGGATGAACAGGGGGACAAAGGAAATCACCCGTGCCCTTGGGTAAAACAGGATGTATGCTCCGAACACTGCTGCAATCGCCCCACTGGCACCCAATGAGGGTATATTGGATTGGGCAGTAAAAAATACCTGAACCAGCCCGGCTGCAGCACCACCCAAAAGGTAAAAGAGTAGGTATCGGATCCTGCCCATCCGGTCTTCCACATTATCCCCAAATATGAAGAGAATCCACATATTGCTGATGAAATGCAACCAGCCGCCATGGAGAAACATGTGTGAAATCAGCGGAAACCAGGTGGACGGTTCACTGATCACCAAAGCGGAAGGCAGCAGGGCATAACGATGAAAAAACCGCTGCAGCCCCGCGGGAGAGAGGGATAATTCGTATAAAAAAACCGCCGCGTTGACCAGGACAATCCCCCAGGTAACTACCGGTAAACTGCGAGAGTGCAAGGTATCCCGTAATGGTAACATCCCGACTCCATCCTGCGGTTTCTCGAGTGGGAACCAGTTCCACCATACCGCATTAAAAAAGATTGTATCACAATTGGGATATAATCACTCCATGCAGTCCCCTTCCACCCCCGGCAGGCAGATTGCCCGTGCCGCAGGTACGGTTGCGGCGGCAATGGTCATCAGCCAGATCATCGGTTTGTTGCGCGGCATCCTGGTCTACCAGACATTTGGCACAACTGCTTCACTGGACTCGTTCAATGCCGCCAACCGTGTGACAGAGGTGTTGTTTAATTTAATTGCTGGCGGTGCGCTGGGTTCTGCTTTCATTCCCACCTTCACCGGTTTACTGGCGCACACCGAGCGTGAACGCGCCTGGAAGCTTGCGTCTTCGGTTGCCAACCTGCTGCTCATTGTTCTGACGGCAATCAGTGCCCTGGCAGCCATTTTTGCACCCCAGATTGTACGGTATGGATTGTTCGGCCTGGCTCCCGATCTTTCCGTCGGGCAGGAGGTGTTGACAGTTCAATTGCTGCGCAGCATGCTGCCATCGGTTGTCATATTTGGACTTAGCGGGCTGGTCATGGGCATTCTGAATGCCCACCAGATTTTCTGGATTCCAGCCATCGCTCCGGCAATGTACTCGCTTGGCATGATTGCCGGGGTGTTATTTCTGCCGGATTCCTGGGGAATTTACCGCCTGGCATGGGGTTCCCTGATCGGCGCTTTTTTTCACCTTACAGTGCAAATCCCGCGGTTGATTCAGCTGCGCGGAAAATATTCCCGCATGCTGGGTTTGCATATGGC
>CALMHE010000016.1 GCA_937863865.1 uncultured Anaerolineaceae bacterium
ATTCCACCCCTCATGCAGTTGTCATCGGCGCTGGTTTTACAGGTTGTGCCGTGGCTCATGACCTGACCCTCCGTGGTTTTCAGGTGACCGTGGTCGAACGCGGGGACATTGCCAACGGTACATCCGGCAGAACACACGGTTTGTTGCATAGCGGGGCGCGCTACTGTGTGACCGATCAAGAATCCGCAATCGAATGTTTTGAAGAGAATAATCTTCTTCGTCGAATTGCTTCCCAATGCATCGAATTTAACGGCGGATTGTTTGTTGCACTGGATGAAAATGATCTTGCTTACTCTGCCCGGTTTGAAATTGGTGCCCGGGATTGTGGAATCCCCATCGATAAACTGACCGCTGCTCAAGCCGGTAGAATGGAACCCAACCTTACCCCGGCTGTTAAACTGGCATATTTTGTCCCGGATGGGGTTTTTGATCCACTTCGCCTGGCTCTGGCATTCGCTGCCACTGCCAAAGTGAATGGTGCTCGATTCCTCACCTATCATGAAGTCACGGGGTTGATTACAAATGGCAGGGGTGCAGTATCCGAAGTATCAACAGTCAATCGCCATACAAACCAACCGGAATCCATCCCGGCGGATATCGTCATCAATGCCACCGGTGCCTGGGCGGGATTGGTGGCGAAGCTGGTCGGGGCTCGTGTTGATGTCATCCCCACACCTGGTGTAATGGTGGCTTATGATCAACGCCTGGTCCAACGGGTAATCAATCGATTGTGCGAACCGGATGATGGAGATATACTCATCCCCCAAAGACGTATGGTGGTCATTGGCACTACTTCATTTGAGGTAAACGATGTGGATTATATCCCGGTTACGCCTGATCAAGTTCAATTGATGAATAATAAAGCTATCGAACTGGTTCCTGCAATTGGTAATGCTCATCAACGGGGAGCTTACATGTCCGCCCGCCCCTTGATTGGTTCCGAAACCCTCGGGCGCAGCCTGTCGCGTACTTTTCGATGTTATAACCATCAGGAGTCTGATGGAATTGGGGGACTGGTGACCATTACAGGCGGCAAGGCGACAACCTGCCGGAAGATGGCTGAAAAAACAACCGACCTCGTTGGTGAATTATTACGTTACCAGGAGCCATGTACCACCCGTGATCTCGTCCTGGAATCATACAGAAGGTACTATGAGAATTAAGCACCGGAGCTGGCATTAATGGAACAACCCTGGAATATTACAGTTAAAATCCTGCGTCAAAAGGGGATGGATGGAAAACCTTATTATCAATCCTATTCCCTGCAGATTCATCCGGATGAATATGTTTTGGATGCTGTTGAGAAAATATGGGCATTTCAAGACCGTACACTTACATTTCGCCATGCCTGCCACCACGCCACATGCGGCGCCTGCGGGATGCGTGTTAATGGAGTGGAGAAACTGACCTGCATTACTTCAATTTACTCCATGACAAAAAACAACGGTGTCCTCCGGATCGAACCACTCAGAAATTTTCCTGTTCTGAGTGACCTGGTTGTGGACATGAGCGACCTCTACAACCATATGGAAGCTGCGGGGTTCACCCAGGTTGCTTCCTTGGAAACCGCCTGTCTTCCCTTTGAAAAATCCACCCAGACCATTCCCGGTCAAACCTTTGAACGGCTTGTGGATTGTATTGAATGCGGGATGTGCATCAGCGCCTGTCCCTCATCCCATACCTCATCTACCTATCAAGGTCCCGCCGCCCTCGCTGCCATCCAGCACACTCTCTGCAAGTCATCTTCCGATAAGCTGATCAACCAGGCTGATCATGAGAATGGAGTCTGGCGCTGCCACAGTGCCTTCGAGTGCAGTGCAGTTTGTCCCTCGCATGTAGATCCGGCATGGCGAATCATGAACCTCCGCCGAAGAGTTATTGGATATCGCTGGAAAAATTTCTTCATGAAGTCATCACAAGAGGATTCCGATGAAAAATAGCCCTTCATCCTCTCGTTGGATTCAATGGTTTGACCCCCGCAACCGGAAGATGGGCTCGTGGGCTTTTATATTAAATCGGATTACCGCTTTGGGTTTGACCCTATACCTTGGAATGCACATGATTGCTTTAAGCAACCTGGCACTCGGTCCGGAAGCTTATAATAACTTCATTGCCCTCGCGAAAACTCCATTAATCAAAATTGGAGAAATGCTTGTCATTGCTGCCGGAATCATTCATGGACTGAATGGAATCCGGATTGGTTTAACCAGTTTTGGCATTGGTGTACGTCACCAACGCACACTTTTTATTGGATTGATGACGCTGGCTATGGTCGCCATCTCCATTTTTGGATTTGCCATGTTTAGACATTAGGAGTGCATATTACCATGTTGACGCCATCCACACCCAAGCCTCGCGAAGGCGCACTCCTATGGACCATTAAAATCCTTGGGGGATTGTTAATCATTGTTTTTCTGGGAATACATTTTATTATCAATCACCTGGTTGCACCGGAAGGTTTATTGAACTATGAACAGGTGTTGAATTATTACCAAAATCCATTGATTCCATTAATGGAAATCGTATTCCTGGTTTTTGTCATCGGGCACTCCCTACTTGGGTTGCGCAGCATCATCCTTGACCTCAACCCGACGGCTCGTCTCTTGAAGATCCTTGATATCCTTTTCATTATAATAGGTGGGGTTGGCATTATCTACGGAACCTGGCTGGCTTTATTTATCGCCCGATTGGGTGGATGATTCGGCAGGTTTCTTGACAACCCCTCGTTCACTGACTATAATCCTCAAACCTGCGGGTGTGGCCAAGCGGTAAGGCATCAGCTTCCCAAGCTGAGATCGCCGGTTCGAATCCGGTCACCCGCTCAGAACAACCCCAAGAAAACAGTGCCTGATTAAGGCGAATGGTTTGATTGACTTTTTTCTCCTGTTGCTATTACGGGAGCACCTGATAAAATTTTATTTACCAAATTGTTGTTGTGACTGAATTTATATAATTTGCTCGATAAAAATAATCAAAAAGTTAATCCATGAAACAACAACCGGGACACGTAAATTAATTTCCTCCATTAATTTATCAATATTTATAAATTATTGTATGGACAAATAATCCGAATGTTAATTAGGTCTGTACTGATAACCTGGTACATGGATTTCTCAATTCTCATTGTAGACATGATCAAACATTAATTTATTAATGGACATTACCTTACAAATTTGTAAGAGTAGCATAAATCTTGCTACTTCATGGTTTAATAGAAACCACACACGGGTATGGAATATTATTTAAATTCAACACCCATATAACTTTACTTTACCCAAACTTTATACAACTTCCATTGAAATCAAGCACGGAGCCTCCATCATGCCTCAAAAAGTAATTCTCTATGTAGAAGACAATCCGGATAATCGCTTGCTTGTCCGCCGTCTATTGCAGGCTAGTGGTTATACGATCCTGGAAGCTGAAAATGCAAGTCAAACCATGCATGTGTTGAAAGATAATACACCTGATTTAATTTTAATGGATATCAATATGCCGGACATGGATGGTTACACTTTAACCAACAAATTAAAATCCAATCCAATCACTTCCGGCATTCCCATTGTCGCCATCACTGCCAACGTTATGCGGGGGGACCGCGAACGAACCCTTCATGCTGGCTGCGATGGATATATCGAAAAACCGATTGATATTGACCGATTCATTAATCAAATCGAATCATTTCTACATAAATAAAACAACCAATTCCAAACCAGGAGTGTTTGAATGTCACCAGAAGCTTATGGAACCACCGGATCTCTTGCTGGATTTTCAAAAGATGTAACTGTATTGGTTGTCGAAGATAATGTCAGTAATTTTGTGGTCATTGCAAGAATTTTGGGGTATCTCGGGATTCATTGTGAATGGAAAACCAGTGGATATGAAGTTCTTGAATATGCTGATTCCATTCCCCGGCTGGACCTGATCCTCATGGATATTCGCCTTCCTTATGAAGATGGTTATGGTGCAATGAAGAAAATCCGTCAATCGACCCGGTTGAAAAACATTCCCATCGTTGCAGTAACTGCAGAAGCCAGTGTGGAGCAGATCAATAAAGCCCGGGCATCCGGATTTGATGGATTCATCGCAAAACCTCTGGATATTGACCGTTTTCCCGATCAAATCCAGCGAATTTTAGCAGGCGAACCGGTTTGGGAGTTGGAATAAGGAGTCATCCATGGAGGTGAGAGATCCGGTTGGCAAGTCTCCATTTCGTTGGTTTCGTACAAGTCTGACAAACCGTACCGTCATCCAGATATTATTGCTGGCTTTATTACCAGTCATCCTCATTAGCCTTGCAACGACACTGCGCTTAAAATCCCAACTCCAGGAACAACTCGCTTCCAGATTGATTAATGTATCAACCACGATTGGCAGCCAGCTGCAAGACCTGGCGGATGATCGCCGGGACTCGTTAGTGCATCTTAAAGAAGATTCAGCTTTTATTGAGGGAATGAATGTTTTATTATCTGTAAACTCAAGCGATACTGAAAAATCAAATGCAATTGAGGACATCAATGGTGTATTGGATCAGTATTTCATGTTTGGGGGAAGTGAACCAATTTTTGAAAACATCGCAATTTATGACATAAATGGTAATTTAATCCATTCATATAAAACCAACTGGCTTGGTACAACCAGCATCCTGCCCCAGGACATTCAACAATTATTGGCGACGAATGAATCTGCATTAACCTATGACCTTCCTCCTTATTTCCCCCGCCAGATGGTGTTACTGACAGCCAGTTTATACTCCAATCCGGATCTCAGTAAAATTGCCACTGTTATCGGTTTTAGTGAAACCAACCTTCCTCAGAATTTAATTTCCAATGCACAATTATATTTTACAGGTTCAAATGCCTACTTTCTCTCAAAAGAAAAGTTCCTGGCAGGTCTGGGTTTATCTAATCAGATGGTTGCCCCTGAGAATCTTGATCAGGAACAATTGGGCGTTATCCGAACAATCGTCGACCATAGTGCTTCGAAAGGTGTCGTCCCTGTCTCCTGGTTGGACAATCGAATTGTTTATGGATTTGCAAAGCCAATTTCCAGTTTAAAAACCACATTGATCGTTGTTGTTCCACAAATTTATGTTTCTTCTCAATTAAAGGGAATCAACGATACAAATATCCTATTATTTGGTGTGGCTTCCATCATTATCAGCATCTTATTATATTGGGGCACGCGTCGCATCATCCGACCCATTGTGGATTTGGCAAGTGTAACCAGGCATTTTTCTGAGGGAGATTGGTCTCAACGCGCCAGGGTTGATCGGCAGGATGAAATTGGGCAGCTGGCATCTGCATTTAACCAAATGGTGGATCAACTCTCCACCCTGTACCGCTCTATGGAAACCAAGGTCGAAGAACGGAAAGAACAATTAAGAGTTGCATCCGATATTGCCTTATCTGCTTCCCAATTCACAGACACAATCAAGATGTCGGAAAATGCGGTTGAATTATTAGCCAAACGATTTACTTATCCATTTGCCGCCATATACCTGACCGATGAAACAGGTAATTATCTCACCATCGAGGCCGTAAGCAGTACATTTCCTGGTGGAAATGCCTTGAAAGGTCGTCGAATAGCTCTCAATTCACCTGCACTGGTGGGATGGGTGGCAGCACACCAACAATCACAGGTCGCTTTGGATATATCACCGGTTGAAACCATGGAGCAGGGAAATCTGGTTCTTTACGAAACCCGCTCTGAAGTGGCTGTTCCCATATCGATTGGCAACCAGTTAATCGGGGTTTTGGATATTCAACATTCAATACCCAATGCATTTGATCCGGATACTGTTTCCACATTGCAATTTCTGGCAAACCAGCTGGCAACTGGTCTCAGGAACATCCTACTGTTGATGTCAGCACAAATCAACTATGAGGAGACCGCACTTCTCTATCGGGCAAGCCGTCAAATTTCAACAGCATCTACGGAATCTCAAGTATTGGAAATCATCTGTGGCGCATTGGCACAGACGAATCATGTGAGCATCATTCTTTCTATGGGCGATCATTACTTTTCCATCGATAACATTTACGATCCCCATCAAGACAGTATGGATGAAACATTAATCGGGAAAAAATTACCCATCCACAGGGATTTGGGTGACCTTGATGCCCTCACTACCACCCTGATTGACGATATGAATTCTCCTTCCCTATTTGAGAGCGTATTGGCTTTACTCAATCAAATTAAGTGTAAACACGCTGCGATGATTCCAATTCTGGAAAATGGAACCCCCACCAGGATTATCGTACTTGGAACACGCGATGCCAGTCCATATAACCAGGGTATTATTCAGCCTTTTACCAGTATTGCAGAAATTATTGGTTCCACATTGGACCGAATACATATTCTTGCCCATCTCCAGGACCATGTCACCGAGTTGGAGATTCTGACCTCATTAAGTAAGGCAATCTCATCAGAAACAGATATCCAACAGCTACTGGATCAGTTGCATAATCAGGTGCAAGCCGTGATGGGAAGCGGTCTTGGATTCTTCGTGGCGCTGTACAACCCTAATGACAATCTGGTTGAATTCCCTTACCTGTATGAAGATGGTCAAGTCGTCTCAATGGACCCAATCCCACTCGGTGAAGGTTTAACATCTTATGTAATTTTAAATCAAAAACCTCTCATGATAGTGAATGACATGGAGCGCGCAGCGCTTCAACTTGGGGGAAAGGTGTATGGAAAATCAGCCCAGTCATGGTTGGGCGTGCCATTGATTGTCGGTGGTGACACAATTGGTGCACTGGTAATTCAAGACAGCGAACATGAAAATCGTTTTTCTGAAGCTGACCTCAAGTTGTTAAACATTCTGGCACCTCAAATTTCGATTGCTGTTCGAAATGCTCAATTACTTTCAGAAATGGCTCAGACACTTCGATCACTCCATCAGGAAAGCCAAATGTTGAATACCCTCCTGGAACACCTTCCCCAACAAGTGTATTTTAAAGATCGGGAAGGATTATTAATCAGGGTCAGTGATTCGTACTCCAAAGTACTGGGACATCCCCAGAGCGATATCATCGGTAAATGTGAAGTTGACATCAATGGAGATGAGTTTTCCGATAGCATGAATGATGATTTGTCGGTTATGGAACAAAATCAATCCATATTAAATGTTCAAAAAGAAACTCAACTTCCTGATGGACATCTTTCCTGGACAGTCGAATCGAGAATACCCTTGCATGATCCAGAAGGCGCTGCGCAGGGTGTCCTTGGGATCATACAGGATGTAACTGATTTCAAAAAAGCCGAACACCAGGCAATCCACCATACTGAACAAATTCGGACTGTATCAGAAATCGCACGTGATGCCACCCAAACTCTTAACCTGGATGAGCTGCTCACCAAGGTTGTGAATCTTGTCCTGGACAGGTTTGGTTATTACCATGCCTCTGTTTTCCTGTTGGACTCTGCAGGTGAATATGCTGTCTTAAAACAATCCACCGGAGAAGCTGGTGCTCAAATGTTGGAGATCGGTCATCGGCTATTGGTCGGCAGCTTGTCCATCGTTGGTCAGGCGGTGGGGAACGGGGAACCGGTGGTTTCCAATGATGTAGTAAATGACCCTTCATATTATCCGAATCCTTTGCTCCCGGAAACCCGTTCTGAACTGGCAGTACCATTACATTCCGGCAAAATAATACTGGGCGCTATTGATGTCCAAGCGTCCACAAAAGATGCATTTTCAACCGAAGATATCAATATTCTACAAATTTTAGCTGATCAACTGGCTGGCGCGATTGTCAACAGCACACTCTATGGGAAATCCCAGGATTCTTTACTCAAACACAGGTTGCTGCATCAACTAACCGGAACTGCAACAGCTGCCCAATCCATGGATGAAGCCATCGCTGCTGTAGTGACTGGTCTTCGAACATCATTGTTTGGAGATCGGGTTTCGGTTTACATCAAATCTGGAAATAACCTGGTGCTTCGAGCCACGGCAGGTTATGAAACTACAACTCCTCAGGATGAGTCTGTGACCATGGGAGAAGGGTGGTTTGGGAAGGTCACATTGGATCGAATATCTGTCCTTGAAACTGTGGACTATGAGTCGTTAAAATATTCCGATGAAAATCCAATTCGATCCCGAATTGCTATACCAATTCAATACACCGGGCAATTATTCGGGGTCCTCTGCCTGGAAAGCCGGTATTCTTCAGCTTATGACGAAAATGACCTTGAATTAATGACCACCCTGGGAAACAACCTGGGGGTTGTAATTGAGAATCTACAGCTGGTCAATCAAATCCGGCTGCAAATGGAACGCCAACAGCGGTTATTTAAAATTACCGACCGCATACGTCAATCAACGGATATGGAGACCATTTTAAAGACATCTGTATCTGAAGTAGGAAAAATCATGAATGCAACCCACGCAAAAATCCGGATTGCACCCCTGACCCATCAACCAAATAGCGGTGGGAATTCCCCCGATCCTTCAGAACGCGAGAATGGCAAGGAGGTGGAGGAATGAGTTATCTCTCTTCGCTTAACCCCAAAAATACTCCTCAATCCATGGAAGGCAGGGGCGATTTTAGTATTTTTCGAGAACAGTTATTACAATACTTTCTCCTTTCTACAAGTGGAGGATTTATTTTATCTTTATTAATCATTCTTCCATTTAGTGTAATAAATAATAAATGGTTGATATTCATAATTGGCTCGATCTTGACAGGTCCTCTGTTTCTGGCAACTCTGAATCGCGGTCTTTCATATAAACTGCGTTCAAATATTTTATTGGTTGTATTATTTTTGTCCGGAAACCTCTTTCTGATCTTTCAAGGCATATCCGGGATTGGATTTGCTTTTTTTGTTTTCTTGTTTGTTCTTTCAGTCGTTCTATTGAGGTTGGCATCGGGTGTCTGGTTCTTCGTCCTGTCTTTGATATCCAGCAGTATCATCGCCAATCTTTATATAGCCGGCATCCTGAATCCCCCAACAGCAAATTCATCTGAAGTTCTTCTCCTGGGTCATTGGATTCAGTCCATGGTTCCATTTCTTCTCCTGGGAGTCATAACGCTTGTTGGATCGAATCTCTTCGTTCAAGGATTGGAAAAATCCATTCAATCCCAAATCCAATTAAGCCGTGAATTAAACAGGGAACGCGACTTGCTTTCTGTGCGCATCGATGATCGGACCAGGGAATTGGAGGGTTCTCTCAATAGATTGCAAATCTCTGCTGAAATCGCCCATTTCATCGTATCCACATTGGATATCGATTCCCTTCTCCAGCAGGTGGTGGAATTACTTCAGGTTCGTTTTCACCTGTACTATGTCGGCATTTTTCTCATGGATGATGCTGGTGAATATGCTGTTTTACACGCCGGAACCGGAGAGGCTGGGCAAAAATTACTCACTCAAAATCATCGCTTGATACGTGGGGGATCCTCCATGATTGGTCGGGCTGTCGCCCAAAATGAACCCCGCATCACCCAGGAAACCATGTTTGAAAATATTTGGTTCAAAAATCCCGTCCTGCCACTCACCCGTTCTGAAATGGCTCTCCCATTATCCAGCCATGGGAAAGTATTCGGTGCCTTAACCATCCAATCTGAAGAAGTCAATGCGTTTTCTGACAAGGACATTGAATTATTAAAGGGTGTGGCAGACACGTTATCAATCGCTCTTGAAATAACCCGATTGAAAGAAGAAAACCAAAATAACAGGGATGAGATTCAATCGCTTAATCGAACCTACCTGGAGCAAGCCTGGAAAAACACGCTGGAATTGCATCCTGATTTATCAGCAGAGTTTGAATCTTCTCTAAAAATGGAAGGACAGGACGTTCACCAGGTGGAAGTGCCTTTATTATTACGGGGGCAGGAAATTGGAGCCATTCAGATGGATCTCAAAGGACATGCCCCAAGCCCCGAGCAATTGCAACTCGCTGAAGCAATTGCCCTCCAAACCGCCCTTGCATTGGACAATGCACGTCTATTGGAGGAGACCCATAACCAGGCAGTGCAGGAACAAAAAATCAATGAAATCGCTGCTGCCATCTCCACAGCCTCAAGTCTGGATCAAATCTTAAAAACAACAGCCTCAGAAATTGGAAATCTTCCATCCATTGCAGAAGTTACCATTCACCTTGTAACCCATGATTCGCCAGAATCACTGGATCAATCCCGAGTCTTCCATATTCATGATGGTCAAAATTAAGGAACGACAGTCATGATCCATTCCATTTTCCCATCAATAAATCCTTCTGGAAAAAATCACTCCGATTTGTCTGAACTGCAAACTCTCCGGCAACAGTATCTTCAAAATATCCTTTATGCCAGTGTTATTGTCGGCACATTGATGTTTGCCATGGTCAGTTTTAATTCAATCCAAAAGGGTTTATGGGGATTATTTAGCATCCATCTCATTACCTTTGGTTGGATATTATTTATCACTTTTTTCCGAAAACTCTCATATCTAGCCCGGTCTGTCTCGGTTCTACTTATTTTATATATACAGGGACTTGTGAGCATGATCGGCTGCGAACAACCTGGAACTGGCATGATTTATTTATTAACCATTACGATCATCACCAGCATCTTGCTGGGGATTCGCAGGGGATGGGTGGTGTTGGGAATAAGTGCAGCAACCCTCGCTTTCATTGGGATTGGCTTTTACAACCACATCTTCCCCATATCTTCATTCAACTGGTCATCCAATAACAATCAACTATCCTCTTGGGGAATTTATATCGGGTCATTTTTGATGCTCTCCCTGGTGGTTATCACCGCCATTCATAACATCACAACAGGATTGATCGCCAGCCTTGAATCTAAAAATCAATTGAATGATGATTTACAGCTGGTCCGTTCATCTCTTGAAACGCGGGTTGAAGAACGAACCAACCAGCTTCGAAAACAAACGGCGCAGTTGGCAGCCGCCTCTGAAATTGCCCATGAAATATCATCAGAAACAGATCTTTCAACCCTTTTAAATAATTCACTTTATTTGATACAGAAACAGTTTGGTTTTTATCATGCTTCCATCTTCCTCCTTGATTCCCGCAAGGAATATGCTTTTCTTCGGGCTTCCACAGGTGAAGCTGGACGGCAAATGCTGGAACACCATCACCAATTAAAGGTTGGTTCTCAAGGCATAGTCGGATTTGCAGTCAGCCAGGGAATATCCCGCATTGCTTCAGATGTTGGCAGGGATGCCATTCACTTTCAAAATCCACTTCTGCCCTATACCAGGTCTGAAGCAGCATTACCCCTGCGGGTTGGTGAGAATATTATCGGGGCGTTGGATGTCCAGAGTATGGTACCGGATGCATTTTCGGAAGATGACATGAATATCCTTCAAACCATCTCGGATCAACTGGCAATGGTTATTGAAAAAAACCATTTACTTGAGGAATTGAAATCCATAAATTCACGACTGAAAACCATAACCCAAGAAGGAACCCGGTACGACTGGCAAAATCACCTGCGAAAAGTAAAACGGAATTACGCCTATCGATATCGTAATTCAGCTCTTGAACCTGTGGTTGAAAAAAGTCCCATTGCTGAACAAGCTCTCCTCACAGGAAAACCGGTGGTCCATTCAGGAATCGGCGAAGACGCCGGAGTGTCATTTGTTGCCGTCCCCATTACATTACGGGGTCAAACCCTGGGTGTTGTCGATCTTCGATGTAATACACCCAATGTACCGGGTGAAGTTCTGGAATTAATCCAGGCAACAACAGAACGAATGGCAATAACAATGGATAATGTCCGCTTATTGGAACAATTAAGAATGCGCGCCAATCTTGAACGCCTGGTTGGCGATATTTCTAGTCAATTGCAAACCTCCACTGAAATTGAATCCATTTTGCAAACTACTGCGATGGAATTGGGAAAAGCACTTGGTTCGTCTGAAGTTCTTGTCCAATTACATGCGCCGGAGGGTGATCATTCAGATAATCCGGAGGTTTCATGAGTACACCCGTTGTTAATGATACCTTTCCCAACCCCACTAATAATTCGAAAACCAACTCAGCCCGTCAGGTATTATTTCTCCTGATGATATCAGGGGGTGCCCTCTTTGTAATATTTTTCGTAATTGGAATTCTTCACCCCAGTTACCAGGCTGTGATTCCTGCTGGAATATCATTGGTTTTGGTTTTAGTCTGCCTGTCAATCCATACCAGGCTCCTGCCTGTCAATGATAGTCTTTATATTCTCGTGCCATTTACGTTTGTAGTTGTATTATTTTTGGCATTGTCTCTTTTCATCACCAATGCAGGTTTGATTTCTGCAACAATCTTGATAATTTTTGGCGTTCTGACTGCGGGTACATTTTTCCCCGGTCGCCGTTTGGATTTGGGAATAATTCTCTCAGTTGCCGCCAGTGCGGTAATTTCAGCTGTCAATTCCATATCCCCCTTTCCACAGTTATCTCTCGATATTTTACCGTCTGTCCTGACATATTTACTTTTTATAATTGAGGTGGGATTTGTTCTTACCTTCCTCTTGTTATTGCTGCCTTCACTGATCAATACCATTTCCATTAAATTAATCACCGCCTCGTTGACCATTACCCTGGTACCGCTCTTTATTCTATCCTCGATACAGTTTCAATTCCTACAGGAGGTGTTGGAAAATCAAACCAACCAGACCCTGCGGATGGCAGCAAAACAATCAGCACTCCGCCTGGATGATTTTATTTCCACCAATATTGCTAATGTTGAATCAGACTCAAAATTAAATCCCTTCCTGGCATATTTACTTGTGGATCCAAATAAAAGAAAGGGCAGCCCCGAAGAGAAGGAACTCTCATTTCTTGTCGAGTCGCTGAAATCCAAGGGTGGTATTTTCCTGTCGTCAATTGGAATTCTCGACCTGAAAGGTAAGGATATTTTTGACAGCAACCTGCATGAAATCGGTAATATCGAATTTGACCAATTATATTACCGGGAACCATTATTGACTGGTCAGACATACTCTTCTCCAGTTTTATTCTCCCAATCCGGTAATCCTTACTTGTATTTTTCATCTCCCATTCGGAATGAAAATCAACAAATCCTGGGTGTTCTCCGTGTTCGTTACGATGCCTACGTGTTGCAGGAATTACTGGCAGATGCCAGGGATCAGCTTGGATCCCGATCCTATGCCATTCTTGTCGACGAGCATTCGATACGTCTGGCTGATACAATTACTCCTTCCAACATTTATAAATCGCTCTCCTGGCTTTCTTCTGAAGAGCAGGGTAATTTAATCAGTTCATATCGGCTTCCCATAAGAACTAATTCTCTCTACTCCACAGATCTGACTGAATTATCAGCCAAGCTGGATAAACAACTTGAAACCCCCTTCTTCACCGCCGATGTAATCCCCGGAAGCAAGGAACACACCATGTCCGTCGCCACTGCCCGGCTTTCCTCACAAACCTGGCAGGTGATCTTTATGCGGGAGCACATATTCGTCACCCGTCTCCTGCAAAACCAAAGCAAAACCAACACCTTGATGGTTTCCTTGCTGGCAGGTCTGATTGGTATTATCGCGACCTTATTGGCACGTGTCCTCAGTAATCCAATTGTAAGGCTTCAGGTCACAGCGGAAGAAATTTCGAGCGGTAATCTGGAAGTAACAGTTCCAATCCAATCCAGCGATGAGATTGGTTCCCTGGGACAGGCATTTAATAAAATGACCCAACAGTTAAAAGGATTTATTGCTGAACTTGAGGATCGTGTTCAATCCCGTACGGAGGAACTCGCCAAACAAAATGAGGAACTCATTTTTCGTTCACAACAATTGGAGACGGTGGCAGAAGTTGCCCGGCAAATTGTATCCGCACAGGAATTGGAAGAATTGCTCTCCCAAATTACCCGGTTGGTCAGTGAACGTTTCGGCTTTTATCATGTTGGCATTTTTCTCCTGGATCAAAATCGTGAGTATGCGATTCTCCGCGCTGCCAACAGTGAAGGCGGACAAAGAATGCTTGCCAATCAGCATAAATTGAAGGTCGGTGCCCTGGGTATTGTGGGGTATGTCACCGGTTACGCCCAACCACGTATTGCGACGGATGTTGGTGATGATGCCATCTATTTTTCAAATCCTGACCTGCCTGAAACGAGATCTGAAATGGCATTGCCATTAAAAATTGGAGACAAGGTGATTGGGGCTCTTGATGTCCAATCCACAATCTCCAACGCCTTTTCTCCTGATGATGTTTCACTTTTCTCAACCCTGGCTGATCAAATCGCCATTGCCATCCGAAACAATGAACTATATATACAGACTGTAAAGGCATTAAGGGAAGCTCAAAGGATCCACCAGCGCTATCTGCATCAGGAATGGCAGCGTGAAATTACTGATCATCAATATCGAACCTATATATATACACCTGATGGTCTGGTGATTAAGGATCCAATGGATCCTTCAGAAGGTGATCCTCATTTGCAAACCGAAGAATCGCTCATCCAATCGATCCCCGATGGTGATCCGGCGAGAGCTCCTTATATGTTAATTCCAATCACCCTGCGCGGAGAAAACATAGGTGTCATTCAAATCCAGGAAAAGCCCGGGACAAGCCGTGAATGGACGGATGACGAAATATCCATCGTCAATTCCATATCAAATCAAGTCGCACAGGCAGTGGAAAATGCCCGCCTTTTCGATCAAACAACCCGGCGGGCGAATCGTGAAAGGAAAGTACTGGAAATAACCAGTCGAATCCGCTCCACAAATGACCCGCAAGCAATGTTAAAAATTACCCTGGAGGAACTTCGACAGGCATTGAACACCACACGCGCTCAAATATTAATTCAGGTTCCCCCGGAACCCGACACAGGCAGCATACCGGATCATGACTCAAATGTGGATTCGACAAAGAGGTGAAGCATGACTTACATTCTGGCAGTCGCCAATGAAAAAGGCGGAGTTTCAAAAACCACCACATCCATTTCACTTGGTGCAGCTCTTGTTGAATTAGGAAATAAAGTATTGGTCATTGATCTCGATTCACAGGCAAACCTCACTCTTGCATTGGGTAAGGATCCCGGCAAAGTACAACGATCCGTTGTGCAAATGCTGATGGACAACGCACCCATGAAATCCATTTATGAAGAAACTGGCATCCCTGGACTTTTCCTGGCTCCTTCCAATCATGAAATGGGTATTGTGGAACGTCTTCTTCCCACCCGCCCCGGATATGAAAACCTCTTAAGGAAATCCCTTTCCGATCTGCCAGACCATTTTGATTTCATCATCATTGATTGTCCCCCATTGTTGGGTGCCATTACATTAAACGCAATCATTGCTTCCAATATGCTGCTCATTCCCACCCAGGCTGAATTTTTCTCAATTTATGCCATCAGGAATATGATGGGCTTAATTCGTCGTTTGCGCGCTCAATTTAATCCCAAGTTGACTTACCGCATCCTCCTTACCATGTTCGATCGCCGAAATAAAATTCACCGCACCATGTCTGAACAATTACAAACCACATTCGAAAATGGGCTGTTGAGAACCCGGATTGAAGTGGATACCAAACTTCGAGAGAGTTCCGTTACGGGTTTGCCCATCATTTACCAATTCCCCAAGAGTCGTGCCGCGCTTCAATATCGGGCATTATCTGAGGAGATCATGGAATATGCCAAAGAAGAAATTCCTCAATAGGCTTGAGAACCTGTTCTCTCAACTGGAAGAACAGGTTGAACCCATTTCCAAGGAAGAGAATTCAGAGTCCTTCCCGGCATGGACCTGGGAATGTGACGCGGATGGAATATATACCTGGTGCAGTCCGGAAGTGGAAATCTGCCTCGGTTATTTGCCCGATCACTTTATCAACCAGCGTGTTTATGAGTATAAAGTTGCACCGGCTTCGCAAAAATATCTCCGGTCTGCATTTGAAAATGAGATTTTTCCGGTCGAAATCAATGTAAACTTCCTTTCTGCTGATGATATCCAGGTTTCAGCAGGTTTTTCCATTTATCAGAAACCTTCTGGCAACGAGGATCTTTCAGGTTTTCGTGGCTATGCGCAAATTCTATCCACTTCAACCCAACCTCCTGAAGATCAACCTGACATTCCCCTATCTTTGGTATATCCGCGTAAACCATCCACTGCACCAACACCCGCACTCTCTTCCACTCCCATATCTGGTTTGGCAATGACTGAAGGTGAAATATACCCGGCGACACAGCTCTGGACTCAAGCTGCTCAAGCCAGCCAGGAACAACAAAAAACAATTGCTCAATCTGCTTCAAATTTTTCTCCAGCTGTTCTCGCACAACCTTTTCTATTACGCAATGACACATCTGCCATATTGGAATTAATTGCCGATGATCCCATCCGGACCTGGACCGAAGATGAGCTGTTGTTGGTCAAGGAAGTCACCCGGCAGCTGGGTCTCGCCCTTGAAAATGCACAGTTGTATGCTGCTGTACAGCAGGAACTCGGGGAAAGAATTCGTGCGGAGGAAGAAATTATCCAGCGCAACCAGGATCTTGCTCTATTAAACCAGATTGGTCAGCGGTTAAGTAAACTTGCATCACCAACTGAAATTTTTGGAGCCGCTTTCGTGAATATCAGTTCAATGATTGATGATCGAAACCTGGTTGTTGTCTTAATGGATCCGGATTCCGGTGAATTATTATTCCCATATGCCATCCAGGATGGGAAAAGAGTTGAGTTATCCAGCCGGATGCCATCCAATCAATTACCGGAATGGGTGATGACTCAAAAAAAGCCCATCCTGATGAATCAAAAGGCAGGTGATTTTTTCCTCGAACATAAAATGGATCTCCCGGATCCCTTTCCATTATCCTTTCTGGCGGTTCCCATCATAACAGGCGTCCAGGCGGTTGGGGTCATCATCTTCGAGAATTTTCTTCAGGAGAATGCATTCACCCAGGTCCAGCTGGAATTGTTATCCACAATCGCCACCCAACTAGCCACAGCACTGGACAATGCAATCCTCTTTGAAAATATC
>CALMHE010000017.1 GCA_937863865.1 uncultured Anaerolineaceae bacterium
GCTGGCACTCATGCCCTGCGCCAGCAGGTTGGTCATGCCGGAATGCGACATGATCACCGCCATGCCCACCATTGCCACAATCCCCAGCGAGGAGTTGACTGCGCCATGGGTCATCCTGGTCAAAATGCGCCTGGCAGCGCCTGGCTTGTAGAGACCGGCGCGTTTATATATGAAATAGGACAGCACCGAGGAATACAGCAGGATGGCGCCCGGATGCCCAAAGATGTTGATGCTCCTGCCGGGTTCGGCGGGCGTGGAGAAGCCCAGCGACGTAATGAGTTCCGGAAATTGCAGGGTGAACTGCACCGAATCCATCAGTTTGTTTACCGGCGGGATGAGGTTGATGCCAAAAGCCAGCACCACCAAAATCAGATAGCCGGAGAGTGCCAGAGCGGTCTGGCTGAGGCTGCGACCATTTTTAACCTTCAGCGCGGGGTCGCCGCGGTACCAGGGCAGGCGCGCCACACCGATCCCGACCACCAGCCCCACCATCGAAGCGCCCGTGGCGCCCAGCGTCCACAGGGTGTGGGTGGCAAGCCAGTATTGCACACTGCCCATCACTGCGCTTAAAACCAAAACGCCGGGCAGGGTGCGCAGCATGCCCTTCCAGCCGGAAGCCACCAGCGCTACAATTGCCCCGCAGCCGATGCAGGAAATCCCCAAAAAGAGGGCGGAATCCGGTGCCAGCAATTCGCCCGGCAGACCGGTGACCGCCATCAGGGTTTGAAACGAAGTGGCAAGCGAACCAAAATTGACCGCCCAGCCGTGCCCGATGCACGCCATGATGACCGCCTGGACGGGGTGGAAACCCAGCCCCACCAGCAGCGGCGCCGCCACTGCCACCGGCACGCCAAAACCACCCATGCCCTGCAGGAAGGAGGCAAAAAGCCAGCCGAGCAGCAAACCCTGTACGGTGCGGTCGGCAGTGAGCGCGGGCAGAGCCTCACCGATCACCCGGACGGCTCCGGCTTCATCGGCAGTATGAAAGAGCAGCAGTGCCGTCCAGATGATGTAGAGGACATCCAGCGAAAGCAGGATGGCTTTCACCTGGGTATAGGCAATCAACCTTGGGCTGGCGCCAAAAGCCAGCAGGGCAATCAACACGGCTGCAATCCAGCTGATGGCGCCGGCTTTACTGCCGCCCCATTTGAACCCCAGCATGAGAATTAAAATCACCAGGACGGGAGAGAGAGCCAGGAGCCAATGGAAAAATGTGAGTTGCATAGCAGTGGGATTATACCCCAACCCGTTGAGATTCCAGTTTCGGTACGAGAATCGGATGGGCGCACTGATTCTCGCGCCCGTCAAAATTTTGGAATCCGAATCGATATATGGAACTAAAGGGGTAAGTAAGGAACTAACCCCCATATATGGGGGGTAAATTAATTTTTCAAGCGCAATAGTGCCATGCGTATAGGTTATTTTCTTTTCTCGTCAACCTTAAAGGAACCAAATTTCTTTAAGGTTAATTACCTTAAAGATCGCGGATTTTTTAGGCTGGCGTAGGGTTTTCGACTTGCGAATCCCTGCCCTTTTTGCTATCATTCATTTATCGCTGGGAGGGTCATCCGGCGTATCGCAACAAATCCCCGGGATGGCATTGCCATCCTAATGGACAACAATATTGGTGACAAAGGAAGCCCACTGCAAACAGCAGTGGTTTTCTATCCATTCGTGCTGCCTGCGACCGGCATGGAACGATGAGATAAGGAGAAGGAATGAATGAACGCTGAAGATGCCTGGCAAAGTGCCCTCGGTCAACTGCAAACGGAAATGTCCAAAGCCACGTATGATACATGGGTCCGTTCAACGGAACTGGTCTCCTGTGAAGGGGATACCTTTACTGTGGGTGTGCAAAACGCCTATGCCCGTGACTGGCTGGATACACGTTTGACCGGCACGGTCCAGGAACTTCTGACTGACATGCTCCGGCGCCCGCAGACGGTCGAGTTTGTGGTTTTACATCCGGAGGATCCGGATACCGCGGATGAATTATCCGGCAATGGAAAGGGGGAACTGGTTTCCCGTCCGGCTTCCCAGTTCAACAGCCGCTACATGTTCGAAAATTTTGTGGTGGGCAGTAGCAACCGCCTGGCGCACGCCGCCTGCATGGCGGTAGCAGAATCACCCGCCCATGCCTACAATCCACTCTTCCTTTATAGCGGGGTGGGACTGGGTAAAACCCACCTGCTGCATGCCATCGGCAGCCATGCTTATCGGCAGGGGTTGAATGTCCTGTATGTCTCGTCCGAAGAATTTACCAACGATCTGATCAACTCCATCCGCTCCCACAATACCATGGCATTCCGGGAGCGTTACCGCTCCATTGATGTGCTGCTGATTGATGACATCCAGTTCATCGCCGGCAAGGAATCCACCCAGGAGGAGTTTTTCCACACCTTCAACACCCTGCATGGGCAGGAGAAGCAGATTGTGCTGACCTCCGACCGCCCGCCCAAGGCAATGGCTTCATTGGAGGAGCGGCTTCGCTCCCGTTTTGAGTGGGGCTTGATTGTGGACATTCAGCCGCCCGACCTGGAGACGCGCATCGCCATCCTGCGCTCCAAGGCGGAGCGCGCCGGCAGGAATGTGCCGCAGGAGATTTTGGAAAAAATTGCCCAGGCGGTTCAATCCAATATTCGTGAGCTGGAAGGCTCGCTGACGCGCGTGCTGGCATATGCCGATCTCAGCAACCAGCCGCTGACAATGGAGCTGGTGGATACCGCCCTGGTGGACCTGCTGCCCCAGCGCCGCTCGGTGGAACCGCGGCGGGTGGTGGAACTGGTTGCCAGCACATTTGGACTCAGCAGTGAGGAACTGGTCGGTCGTGGGCGCACCCGCGAGGTGGTTTTACCCCGCCAGGTGGCAATGTATCTGCTGCGCGAGGAGGGCAATGTCTCGTTGCCGCAAATCGGCGAACTGCTGGGCGGGCGTGATCACACCACCGTCATGTATGCCTGCGACAAGGTGGCGGACATGATGGAGCGGGATGAACGCCTGCGGCGCCAGATAGTTCATATTAGCGAGCAGTTGTACGGCAGCCGCCCCGGGTATTGATCGTCAGGACCGCCAGCTATTTGTTGAGTTCTTCCAGTACACCAGCCGACCACGCCCTGGCGCGTTCAACCTCGCCTTCCTTGAGGGGTCCCTGGGTATCGAGGACGAAAAATGTCTCCGCACGAATGACGCTGGCGCCCCGTTTTACCAACTCCCTGGCGATGCGCGGGGAGGCATAACCCAATAAATTGATAATAAATCGACCGAACCATCCCTGGTTTTCCGTCGTGGAGCCGGTATCAAAAGCCGCGGCGCTCATATTTGCCAAACCGTTTTCAGGAATGGCAGCCAGGAAGGTCTTGATGGATTCGATAAATAATCCTCCATGGGTCGGGGATCCGACCATCAGCACATCCTTGTTTTCCAGGTCGTCCAAATCTGCATCAACCGCCCTGATCAAATCCACCTCATGCCGGCTGCCAACCCCGTCCCGCAGGGCTTCAGCGATTATTTGGGTGTTGCCATAAACCGTGTCGTAGACGATCAAAATTTTCAGCGGTTTCCCTCCAGTTGAAGAGTCGGGGAGTTCCTGATCCTGGGGTGCCAGGGTGGATTCAGACCCGGCATCCGGGATCGTCTTTTCGGGTGTGCAGGCTGCCAGCACAATCCCACCGGCAGCCAGGGCTGTGTGCTGTAAAAAACAGCGCCGTGATACAGGTTTTTTATTCATTTTCCAATCCTCCATGCAAAATGGATTGAAGGGCTGATTAATTAAAATGGGTGGATGCTGCGGGAGGGATCGTGCCCTTCCGGAACACTTACAATACATGACATTGTACCGATCGCACTTCCAGCCAGGCTGGTTCGGGGGAGGGCAGCGCACCCAGCCGGAATCTGCCATCAGGTGGAAAGGCGGCATACTGGTTGTCAATCCAGATCACCACACCCAAAGGCGGGAGCGGTGAAACCGGCGTGCTGAATACCATCCTGCCGTCCACGTGGTACTCCACACCCTCCGGCAGCCAGCTGATAACATATTCGTGCCATTGGGTCGCATCCACATCCAGGACTGCCGCATCCTCCCGGATGATGCGGTGCGCCAGGCGGCGGAGCAGGCGGGCGGCGGGGTGAAAAGCCAGCAGCGGCAGGAAGGGCATCCCCACCGCCATCAACAGAAAATGCAGATGCGGGGATTGAAATGCAGCCGTCAGAAATCCCTGTGCCGGCAGGTTGGTGCTGAACGAGAGATGGTTGGGAGGTGAAGCGTGGAAGAACCAGGCGGTGTTGGGCAGTGCCGGCACCCGCCGCACCGCTCCGCCAATCCCCAGGTTTAAGTTAAATGGATCGTTCCACCAGCCGAAACCCCAGGTGCCCGGCAAATCCTGCGCCGAGGTGCGGGCTTGCAGCCTCAGGCGGCAGGGCGGCTGCCAGCGAAATTCCCGCCGGGGGGGAAAATAATAATCATCCACCTGCGCCAGGCGGTAGCTTCCCGCCTCTCCAGCGGGAAGGGAAAGCCGCCATCCATCAGCATCCAGCGGTTCTGCGGCTGCGCCGGGAGTGCAGACGGGTGCCCAGGTTTCCATTTTTTCGCTCCTTATGCCAATCCCTGGTCGCAATTCCTGCGGTAGCCGCAGCGGGCGCAGCGCCCCGCCTCTGTGTGAGAACGTTCCACCATTCCCCCTTTTGCACACTGGCGCATCTCTTCCAGCGTCTCATGCAGGCGCTGCTCCCAGGCGGGTGTGTAATCCACGGCAAAAGTGCGGTTGCGATATCTTAATATCCCATACGGCGGACGCACCTTGTGAACCTGTTCCACCAGGTAGCAATATGCCATCAACTGCATCAGGTGCCCGGCATAGGGTTCAGCGGGGGCGTAACCGCTTTTCACCTCCACGGGGATGATTCGACCGCTCTGGCGCACCAGGTAGTCCGGTTTGCCGGTCAAGCCGGTTTCAGGGTCGTAAAGCGCCTGTTCGTTATGCCCCCATAACTTTGGGTCGGTGTAGATCACCCTGCCTGTGGGCAGACCGGCGCGCTGCCGCCCCCGACTGCCCAGGAAAAGAAGGACAAGCGCAGCCATTAAAAGCAACAGAATGGGAATGAGCGGGTGCATGTTTCAGGGGAATGCCCGGGTGGTCAGATAGGCTGCCAGGGCGATCATCGCCAGCAGCAGGAGCATCCAGCCCACCCCCCGCAGGATGCCGGCTGTCAGCACTTTCCCTCCGTGCCGGTGGTGGAATCCAATGCCGGCTGCCATCTCCGCCTGGTTGCCGGCTTCAATCCCCTGCAGGCGGTACCACCAGGCGCGGTGGCAGAACAGGAAGGTGCCGATCTCAGAAGCTCGAATTGGTGCCATCGTAATCCTCGCCGTTGGGCAGGAGGATCGAAAGGGCTTTCATTGATCGATGGAGGCGTTCCTCGCGCAGGCTGAGTGTCAGGTCGCCGCGGGTGCGCTCCACGATGCCGCGCACCAAATCGGTCTGGCGGCGCAAACCGAAGGTGATGGCGTCGGGATAGTCGATGGTGATCAGCAGAGCGTAGATTTCATCCATCCATGCCAGCAGGTGCTCGGCTTCCTTTGAATAACCCTGGCGCAGGATATCCAGGCAGTGCCGGCGCAGCTCACCCGGCACCTCCGCCAGACCATTGAGGTAGGTGGCATACTCGGCGCCCAGGTCTTCCGGCGTTGGCAGGGGTTGATTTTCAATAATGGCGCAGGTAAGGCTGGCTTCAACATATTCCTTGATGGCATCCTGCGTATATCCTGAGAAATAAAGATCGGGGTATTCCCGCAGCGATTCGATGACAGTGTTCACCAAACGGCGGGCTTCATCCAGGCGGGTGTGGGCTTCCCCGGTCTCACCGCGGTGGATGGCGCGGATGGCATGGGCGGCATTGCGGGTGATCAGCCGCGCCCTCGCCAGGGCTTCATCACGGGCGGCATTGCGCCGGCTGAAGACCTGATGCACCGCCTCGTTAAGTTGATTCAGTTCATCCATAATATTCTTTCATAAATATCATCGTGAAATACATTTTTAAGGCAGTCCCGCATCAGAAGCCTGGGCTGCTTCAGTGAAAAATGCCCTGCAATGACGATGGAAGGTGGGTTTGCCTCAAAAGGACTTGCATACCCCGCGGGGTACACAAAAGATACAGCTTCTTATTCCGAGGGGGGCGGCTCCGGCGGATGGATATTCCGTAACAGGTCGGTGGCAAGCGAATTTCCCGGCAGATTGATCACACCGAAAACGGTTTCGTAACGGGCGATGTTCTCAGTGAGGGCGCGCAGGAAGAGTTTCGCCGCCACCGGCGACATCAACACCCGGGATGCCACCGAAAGGTTCAGCTGACCCGGCAGGATGCGCGAGAAATCCAGCACAAACTCCGATGGAGTGTGGCTGATGCGGGCAATGTTGGAATAAATGGGGACCAGGTCTTCAGGCAGCTCCAGTGGCGGTGTGGAGG
>CALMHE010000018.1 GCA_937863865.1 uncultured Anaerolineaceae bacterium
CTCCATTGGTGGTTTTGTGGCAGCTTCATCCTACACCACTGCCTTTTTTAGTGCATCATCCGGTTTATTACTTTACTCGCTCGCAGTCCTGTTCTTTGGCAGGGAAACCCTGCCCGCCCGGATTGTTGGAGGTGATGTGGTCAGGGAACGTTTTGCCGGTTATGACAAGGTTCTGGGGCATGGAAAATATATGCGTTTCATTGCCGCAGTAACGATGACATCCATTTCAGCCTCCACCATGTGGGTGCTCCTTTCCGCCTATGCCAAGCAAAATTATGGCGTTGTTGAGAGCCAGTATGGCATCATCCCGACCACCAACGCCTTGATGGTGGTGTTTTTCCAGATTGCCATGACGGCATATACAAAGCGCTTTAACCCACTAATGGTTATGGCAGGAGGAGCGTTTTTATATGCTGTGGGAACCGGCAGCGTTGCATTGGGGTCGGGTTTTTGGTGGTTCTGGATGTCCATGGTGATTATGACCATCGGCGAACTGGCGCTGGCACCCACTTCGAGTACATATGTTGCCAATATCGCTCCTCCGACCATGCGCGGGCGTTATATGAGTATTTATTCCCTCACCTGGGGTGTGGCAACTGGCATCGGTCCGCTGCTGGGTGGTTTTCTGGGTGATTTGATGAGTCCGAGGATGATTTGGGTGTGTGCCGGGACAGTGGGATTAATCAGCGCGATAATGTTCCTCGTGCTGCGCCTGATGGAACGGAAATCCGCAAAGGAATTGGAGCCTGGTTAACGCCTGGGGCGCCAAAGATCGATTAATTTCCCCTCAATATCCATATTTAACGCCTGCCAGTTGCGAATTGGTATTTGGATGACCGCAATTGCACCGGTGGGCATGGATTCCACACGTCCGCTGAGGATTTGAACAAGACCTTCCAATCCGGGGTTATGCCCAATGAGAAGAATCCGGTCCACTTCATCCGGAGTGTCGTGCAAGGTGTCCAATATTGTTTGGGATTCAGCCAGATAAAGGGTTGGAATGTAAGTGATCTCATTTTTATAATTACAATTTTCAGCCACCACCTCGGCTGTCTGGCTGCAGCGAACAGCACTGGAACTGATAATCATTTGAGGAACCAGGTGATGTTCTTTCAGAATTTTACCCATTTGAGGTGCGTCCTTCTCTCCCCGTTTATTTAAAGGACGTTCATGATCCGCGAGACTGGTATCCTTCCATGAGGATTTTGCATGCCGCATCAGGAGAATGGTCTTCATGAAATAACCTCCAAACAGCTGCCATTAAGAACTCGAAACGCGAAAAGTATAACATATTTCCATTATTTGATTTAGCCATTTCAATAAACAAGAAAACCACTTGACAAATCTCTCATTTCTTCATAACATGCGATATAATAAAGGCAGAGCAATCTGAACGGGCGGTTGAAGGGAAAACTGGTATTGCCAGCAGCCTGATTCAAATTGATTTATTCATGCTCAACCACCAGCCGGTTTTTTGTGGCTGGAGAAACTTAATGAATTGAGTACAACGATTTAATATATGTGGGTTCTTCATTCACACTGGCAACCCTCACGCCGACCAGGTGATCCTGATGGCATGCTGTTTTGGGCGGAAACTTCGGATGTGGAACAGCCGGAACGTTTTCGCGGTCAAATGCCCAAGCGGTTTCGTTCAAGCCCCCATCCATTCTGTATGCCGCCACAGGGGATTCTGGATTCAATTGGTGCAGGTACTCCCTTTGAAGATGCCGAAGTACGTTCTTCGGTTCTGCGACTGCCGCCCAGCCGTACACGTCCAACACCTTCGCCGCAACTGACTCACCCCTGGGATATGGATACGTTGACCCCGCCGTTTCTTTCACCCTGGGAGGTAAACAGTCTGTGGTTGCCATCACGCAAGGCATTTTCCATCCTTGTCAACCTGCCGATGGAAACTCGCGGGCTGGATTTCTCACTGGGCGTTGAAACCCGATACTGGCGGGTAGTTTGCAATCTTGTACTGGGAGTTCTGGCAGGGCAAAAAATTTTGCCAACATTGAAAGTCCATCAACAAAGCAGCAGCCGTGTCACATTCCAGGCACGCTGGATGGCAGTTTTGGATGGACCGCGGGATGGAATACGTCTGGCACACCTGCTGGCAGCCATGCCTCCGGTCTGCCGGGCGGAAACCCGACCGGAGCGGGTCGATACCCCTCCCACTCCGCGCTTCCTTTTGGATGGTTTCATCAATGGGATGTGTGATGCCCTGGCGCGCAGTTGGGGACGCACCCGGAATACCCGGGCGCTGGCATCCGGTGAACACCCCCTGGAACGCTGGCTGGCGGCGTTGTTTACCGAGGATGCTGTAATTTCAAATGCCTCCATCCCACAACTGCAGGCGCTATCCAGCAGTCTGACTGCATGGATGAGAAATTTGGTGGCATCGGGTGATTCGGTATTCCGAATTGCTTTTCGCCTGGATACTCCGGAGACTCCAACGGAAAACTCCAGCGATGCCACATGGAATATTGAATATCTTTTACAGGCGCGGGAAGATCCCAGCCTGTTGATACCCGCCCGGGAAATCTGGCGGCGGCAAAGTGTGTTCACTCAGCTTGGCAAACGGTTTGAACAACCCCAGGAGAAACTACTGGCTGGTTTGGGATATGCTGGACGGCTCTTCCCGCCTCTCCTGGACAGTCTGCAAGTCCGGGAACCAACCGGTGCACAATTGGATACCCAGAACGCTTATGCATTTTTAAAGCAGACCGCTCCCTTGTTGGAGCAGGCAGGTTTTGGCTTGCTGGCTCCGCCGTGGTGGAATCAACGTGGCAGCCGGCTGGGTGTCCGCCTGGTGTTAAAACCATGCAAGGGTGTGACGCCCACCAATTCCAAGCTGCTTGCCTTGAATGCACTTGTTTCATACGAATGGCAGCTTTCACTGGGCGAAACCACTCTCACACGGGAAGAATTTGAAGCCATTGCAGCCTTGAAGGTGCCGTTGGTCCAAATCCACGGACAATGGGTGCAATTGGACACGGAGCAGATCGATGCTGCCATGAACTTCTGGGAACGCCAGAGGCAATCCGGCGAAATGAGCCTGTTGCAGGCGGCACAACTGACATTGGATGAACAATCCTCCTCGGAGGGTTTGCCCCTGGATGAGGTTGTCACCGAAGGCTGGGTGACAGAATGGCTGGACCGTTTATCCAACCAGGAACAATTGACATTGTTATCCCAACCGGCTTCTCTGAATGGCAGCCTGCGCCCTTATCAACGCCAGGGATTTTCCTGGCTGGCATTTTTCCGGCGTTGGGGCTTGGGCGCAATCCTGGCGGATGACATGGGCTTGGGTAAAACCATCCAGGCATTGGCTTTGCTCCTCCATGAGAAGGAATCTCTCGGCAAGCTGCCGGAACCGGTATTGTTGGTGTGCCCCACTTCAGTGGTGACCAACTGGCAACGGGAAGCCCGGCGCTTTGCTCCGGACCTCGAGGTGATGGTTCACCAGGGACCTGAACGGTTGAGGAACTCATCCTTTGCCGAAGCCGCCAGAAACACAGATCTGGTGGTCACCAGTTATGCATTGGTTCGCATGGATGCAGATTTCATCCAGCAGGTGGGCTGGTATGGTGTTATTCTGGATGAAGCCCAGAATATCAAGAATCCTTCCGCCAAACAAACCCAGGCAGTCCGCAAACTTAATGCAGGCTTCCGGTTTGCGCTCACCGGAACGCCGGTGGAAAACCGCCTGACCGAGTTGTGGTCGATTATGCATTTCCTCAACCCCGGCTACCTGGGCACTCAAACCAACTTCCGGCGGGAATTTGTACTGCCCATCGAGCGGTTTGGTGATTTGGACAGCACTGACCGGCTACGGAAAATGGTTGCCCCCTTTATTTTACGGCGGGTCAAATCTGATCCGAATGTGATCCAGGATCTGCCGGATAAAATTGAGATGAAGGAATACTGCAACCTGAGTGAGGAGCAGGCAACCCTTTATGAGGCAGTGGTGCAGGAT
>CALMHE010000019.1 GCA_937863865.1 uncultured Anaerolineaceae bacterium
TCATAAGGATGGGCAAGAAAAGCCAGACCACCGGAGGCATTGATTTGGTCAACCAATAGTTGCGGTGAATGTGCGTATGCAAACATGCTCCGGTTAACCCCAAAGGCAAGCAGATGACATTTTTGGGGGATTCTTTCCGGATTATGTACTTCCTCTCCCACGAGGAGTAACACCTGACGTTTTTCTTCCCGAAGATAACCTTCCACATTTTCCACATAAACATTATGATCAGTGGTGATCAGGACATCCAAACCGATTTCGAGGGCAATTTTCATTAATTCACGGTGAGTGGCAGCACCATCAGAATATTTGGTATGAATGTGCAGGTTTGTAATTAATTCTTCCATGCTATCTTGTCATTGACGGAATCGGAGAATGATGGGTATAATTTGATGTCTTTGGAAATTATGGAGGATTTCACGTGGTTAACTACTTCTACATTGCCTTGATTATAACGTCGATTGCCCTTGTGGCGAGTGTAATATTGCAAAATAAAGGTGTCGGGCTTGGTGGTCTGACAGGTGGCATGGAGTCAGACACTGTATTCACCGCCCGCCGTGGCGTGGAAAGAACATTGTTCTTTGCCACCATTGGGTTAAGCGTGGTATTTTTTATCCTGACTGTCATTACAGTCATTATCAGCTAATCAGGCGCAGACTACTCGCGCCCTCATTCATTTTTACCTTGGGCGACTCACAGATTTTGAGGATCGCCTTTTTTGCATAACCCATGAAAAAATTTCGCTGGCAGCTGATCATCATATTTCTCACCGGATTGATTGTTGGGATTCTCCTTTTACGGGAGCAACCAGTTGCTCTTCCATTTATGGAACCTGAGCCCGCCAAGGGAGGGAGTTATACCGAAGCCATTATTGGAACAATTCAGAGGTTGAATCCGGTCCTGGATATTCATAACAATGCCGATCGGGATGTGGATCGCTTGATTTACAGCCGGCTGGTCATATTTGATGATCGGGGTCTACCCCAGCCGGATCTGGCGGAATCCTGGGGAATTTCAGCTGATGGGACTGTGTACAATATCACATTAAAGAAAAATATCCTTTGGCACGATGGAAAGCCATTGACTGCTGATGATGTATTATTTACAGTGGATATGATGAGGATGGGGGATGGGATTGTGCCTGAGGATTTAAAAAGCTTCTGGTCAGAGGTTGAAGTCATCGTGTACGATGAACTCAATCTTCAATTTCGTCTACCGGAACCCTATGCTCCATTTCTTGATTATCTATCATTCGGAATTCTCCCAAAGCACCTGCTTAATAATTTAACCTTTGAAGAGATGGTAAATTCAGCATTTAACCTCCAACCAGTTGGAAGTGGTCCATATCAATTCAATGGTTTGCAGGTCGAAAATGGCGTCATCGAAGGGGTGGAGCTTGTCGCCAATCCAAAATATTACGGTAAAGTTCCATATATTGAAAAGTTTGTTTTCCGTTTTTTCCCTGATGGAAATTCTGCATTCATGGCATACCGGAATGGTGATGTACAGGGAATAGCTGGAATCCCAATGGAAAATTTGGCAGACGCCTTAAGCGATCCTACATTATCCATTTATTCCAGCCGCCTGCCTGAATTGACCATGATCCTTTTTAACTTAAAGGATGCTTCTGTTCCCTTCCTGCAGGAAAGTGTTATTCGCCAGGCGCTTTTAATGGGAATTAACCGGCAATACATCATGGACAAAATCCTGGATGGACAGGCAATAGTGGCTGATGGTCCAATATTTCCAGGATCCTGGGCATACAATGATAGCCAGGAACGGATCCCGTATGACCTTAACCAGGCAATTGACATCCTTCGATCCAATGAGTATGTTCTCTCCGGCGAAGATGCTGCAGTACGATCGAAGAATGATGTTAATCTGGAATTTGTCCTTATCCATCCGGATTCTCCCCGATACCTTGCCATCGCAGAACAAATCCAATCTGATTGGAATGCCATGGGTGTAAAGGTCGCATTGGAGGCAGTTCCATATGATCAACTTGTACTGGATCGTTTGACCAATCGTAATTATCAGGCAGCCCTGGTGGACCTGAACCTGGCGAATTATCCAGATCCTGACCCTTATCCCTTCTGGGATTCGGTTCAGGCGACTGGGGGACAGAATTATTCCCAATGGGATGACCGTATGGCCAGTGAGTATCTGGAGAATGCCCGGGTTACAGTTGATATCGGTGAACGCACCCGGTTGTATCACAATTTCCAGGTGCTTTTTGCCCGGGAACTTCCTGCATTACCCTTGTTTTATCCGGTATATAATTATGGGGTTAGTGAAGAAATTCAAGGTGTGCGTTTAGGTCCCATTTTTGAAATAAGTGACAGGTTTTCACGAGTTACCGATTGGTATCTAGTTTCTCAAAGAACATTAAAGACCCAACCAACAAATACACTTGTACCATGAATATTAAATTCGATATAATTAGGGGGAAGGGAGGGCGCCATGTTGGATAAAGATTGGGCTTATCTTCGATCATCATTGGATGAATTACAGGATTACATTCTATCTGATGAGGTGTATTGGCCATTAATTGCTCTGCCAAGGAATCATGGAACCGGTCCATTGCCCTCACTTACTCTGGGACGATTATTATTATCCCGTGCTCGATTAACTGCCGCGGAATGGGCTCCTGAGTTTCAAAAAGACCTGGATAATATTTGTGGAATTGTGGATGATGTCCGAAAGCGGTGGAGGGCTCACTGGGTGCACAAAGCTAACCAGGAGTTCCCCCGCCGGTTGAGTTTATGGCATCATTATTTACGTGAGTTGCATGAAGACCCAAACAAATGGGAGCGGGATTATGCATACCAGGTGGAACGCAGAGTCATGCTTCAATTATTATTGGCTGAGATGGATCATCCGCGGGAGGAAGATTTGGCAGCGTTGTCTGCTCTGGACCATCAATTGATGGCGATTGTGACAGAATGTGAATTTCTATGGGATCCAAGGATTGAGAAAGGTTTTCCAAGAAGGGATTACTGGTTTTTATATTATCACGTGGTGTCTGAGAAATAAGATAAGGCGGAGGATTGGATGGCGATTTTTTACACCCGCAAGGGTGATGATGGGGATACAGGTTTATTGGGAGAAGGCAGGATTCCAAAATTTGATCTACGTATGGAAGCCCTTGGATC
>CALMHE010000020.1 GCA_937863865.1 uncultured Anaerolineaceae bacterium
GCCCATTCCAACTCCCGTTGGATTGTCCTCTTGCACGCATCCAAAATCATGCGACAATTCTAACATAGGTCTACTTATGATCTTTGTTCGCTTGACGAACAAAAAAATCAGATTATCATTATGACAAACTTGTGCATGATGACGGAACCATCATAACCTAATAAATCCGGGGTAGATTATCACACTCTTTTGGATCATGTTAGAATGAATCGTATGGAACCAAGAATCATATTCATGGGATCACCTGATTTTGCTGTTCCGGCATTGGAACAATTGGCAGGGAATTTTAAAGTATTGGCTGTGGTCACCCAACCTGACCGACCTTCAGGAAGAGGTCGGATGATCATAGCTCCGCCGGTTAAGCAAAAAGCTGGACAATTGGGCATCCCTGTCATGCAACCGCAGAGATTACGTGATCCGGAGGTGTATGAAAAGCTGGCAAAACTCGAAACAAATTTAATTGTTGTCGCTGCGTACGGACAAATATTAAGGCAGGATATTCTAAATTTACCCCGATTCGGTTGTATTAATGTGCATGCTTCCCTGCTGCCCAGATGGCGGGGTGCAGCTCCCATCCAGGCAGCCATTCTGGCGGGGGATGAAAAAACCGGGATTACAATAATGAAAATGGATGCAGGTATTGATACCGGGGCAATCCTGTCTCAGAAGGAAACGCCCATTTTCTCAAGTGATACCGGAGGATCCCTGACAAATCGATTGGCAAATTTGGGAGCTGAATTATTAATTAAAACCTTGGATGAATATCTGGCTGGTTCCATTCAACCAAGGGGGCAGGATGACAATCAAATGACCCTGGCACCCATGCTCCAAAAGAAACATGGTGAATTGATTTTTTCAAAGACTGCAGTGGAATTGGAAAGGCAGGTTCGGGCATATGAACCATGGCCGGGATCATTTTTCATTTGGCAGGGGAACCTTGTGAAAGTGCATAAAGCCAAAGTTGATTTATCCAGTAGATTGAAATCCGGAGAACATGGAATCGGTGACGGATTTCCGGTCATTGGAACGGCTGAAGATGGATTAATCCTTGTGGAGGTTCAACCCTCCGGGAAAAAAACCATGACAGGTTCTGAATTTTTACATGGAGCCAGAAATTGGGTTTATTCCTAACCTGATTGTTGGAAGTGACTGATGAGTGGAAAGCGTTTTCGCATCTTATGTTTTGGAGCGGGTGGGATTGGAACTTATGTGGGGGGAAGCCTGTCTCTGGCAAATCATGAGGTAGTGTTTATTGAACGCCCTGAATCAATAGCATATTTGACCAGGGAAGGTCTTCTGCTGGAAATTGGGGGAGTTGTAAAACGTTATCAACCACTTTTATCTGCATCCATTGGCGAGGCGCTTGATGTGGGAACATTTGACTTGGGGATCATCGCTGTCAAATCATATGATTTGGATCATTTGATTGGTCAAATGGAACCATTTCAATCCCAACTGCCTCCGATTCTTTGCCTTCAAAACGGGGTTGAGAATGAACCCAGATTGGAGAAGTTACTTGGGAAAGGACGAGTAATAGCTGGAACGGTTACCAGCGCGGTTGGTCGGAAGGATGTGGGGAGTATTGTGCTGGAAAAAGAACGAGGGATTGGAATCTCCTCGACACATCCATTATCCCAGGAAATATGCACAGCGATGAAGGAATCCGGAATTAACTGCCAACTGTTTTCCAATCCCTTGAGTATGAAATGGTCAAAATTATTGACCAATTTACAAGCCAACGCCACATCTGCGATATTAAACTGGACTCCACTTCAGGTTTTTAGTGATCATAGAATATTTAAGGTTGAGATGGTACAGTTAAAGGAAGCCCTGGATGTCATGAAAACATTGGATATCCCGGTGATCAATCTACCCGGCACACCAGTGAGACTCCTGGCTTGGGCGGTAAGTCTTCCGCAGAATATTGGTCAACCTTTGATAAAACAAGGTTTGGGACATGGCAGGGGGGAGAAAATGCCCTCATTCCACATCGATTTACATGGAGGACGCGGGCAAAGCGAAGTGGAATATCTGAATGGAGCTGTCGTACAGCATGGCAGAGACGTGGGAGTCTCCACACCCATCAACGAAACATTAACAAAATTATTACTCAAATTAACAAACAAGGAGATTGAATTATCCTATTTCGATAACCAACCAGAGCGTCTGTTGGATTATTTGGATCAATAGGTGGAGGGGAATGATATGGCTGGCATCAATTGGGACGCATTCATTAATACAAATCGAATTGGTATTGGATTGGGATTGGGATTGTCCCAATTATTACCACCGGTGATTGGGTATCGGGTAGCAGAACTGATCGCTCGACTTGTTGCTTCGCGGAAGAACTCAAAGCTTGTCCAGTCAGCCCGGTTAAACCAATGGATTGTCCGTGGTGGAAACTTGACCGAGAAGGAATTGAACCAGGCTGTATTGTCAGTGTTAATGTCCACAGCCAGGGGATTATATGATTATTTCCATTATTACAATCGACCTGAAAAAATGAAAGAAATGATGCGGTTCAGTCCATACTTTTCAAAAATATTCAATGATCGAATGAAGTATGAACGTGGAATGTTGTTTGTTGCACCTCACCTTGGTTCATTTGACCTGGCAGGGGCATGTTTAAGTACCCGGGGATTGAAATTTCAAGTTTTATCCTATCCCAGACCATCTGACAGTTACAAATTACAGAATAAGATGAGGGATCGCCTTGGAATTCACATGACTCCATTTACAATGGAAGCATTGCAGGAAGCGCGAAAGAGGCTTCAAGAAGGCGGAACGGTTCTGACCGGATTGGATCGTCCCTGGGAGGAATCAAGTTACCGTCCCAAATTCTTTGGTCGATCTGCAGTATTACCTGTGGCATATGTACAACTGGCGATGAGAGTCGGAGTCCCTGTTGTGGTGGTGGCGACATATCAGACACCGGATGGATTCTATTGCCTGGATTGCACCGAACCTGTTACAATGGTGACCAGCAATGATAGAGAAAAAGATATCCTGCATAATGCGGAATTATTATTGAGCCTGGCTGAAAAATTCATTCGTCAATATAAAGACCAATGGGCAATGTTTTACCCCGTCTGGCCTGATGCTCTTTCTGAAATCAAACCATTGAAAGGATAATTTCCGTGGAAGATCGCTCCAAGCATATCCGATTAAACCCGATGTTGTTAGGAAAACTGGAACGTCCGGCGTTAAAATGGCTGGCGGGTAAAATGCCAACCTGGGTGACACCTGATATACTGACATCCATAGGTTTTATTGGTTCAGTTATTGTATTTATTGGGTATGTATTAACCAATCGTCATCCTGGTTTTCTATGGCTGGCGAGCCTTGGCTTTATCATCAACTGGTTTGGAGATAGTTTGGATGGTACCCTGGCTCGATTTCGAAATATTGAGCGTCCCAAATATGGTTTTTTTGTTGATCATACTGTGGATGCTTTGGATGAAGTGCTTGTATTTTTGGGATTGGGATTGACCCCATTTGTGGATTTCACTCTGGCTGCATTGACACTTTTGGGCTATATGATGATGTCCATTCTTGCCTACATCACAACGATTGTCAGTGGTGTATTCCGGATAGCTTATATTTCCCTTGGTCCGACGGAAATGAGATTGTTTGCAATTTTTTGTAACACAATCATTTTCTTCGCCGGTGATGTGCAAGTCAAACTGCCATGGATAGGCGAGGTCGGTTTATATAATATATTCGTTGGCTTCATCGCTGCCCTGCTCTTTGGCGGGTATGTCGTGATCATGCTTCTCAAAGCTGCGGAATTGGCAAAAATCGATGAAAAAAAGGTGAACGAAACGGCTAAAGATGCCAAGACAGGTGAGGTCAGCCATATGGGAGCATTACCGACAAAACAGACCGAGAGAGGCGAAACAAATTGATGACTGTGCCTGATTGGGTTCAGGACGCCATTTTTTATCAAATTTTTCCAGATCGATTTGCGAAGGGTGATCCCGGTATAGACCCCCCAAACGTAAACCCATGGGATGCACCTCCAACTGCCAAAGGATTTTGGGGAGGGGACCTGATTGGAATCCGGGATCATCTGGATTACCTGATTGACCTTGGGATTAATGCAATCTATTTGAATCCCATCTTTCTGGCGAGTTCCAATCACCGATATAACACCACGGATTATTTTAAAATTGATCCCAAGCTGGGGGATTTATGCAGTTTTCATGCTCTGATGGAATTTGCTCATAAAAAAGGTATTCGCATCGTTTTGGATGGGGTGTTCAATCATTGCGGACGGGGATTTTTTCCCTTCACTGACATCCTTGAAAATCAAAACGATTCTCCTTATAAGGACTGGTTTCATGTGAATAGTTTTCCCGTGGAAGCCTACCCACGCGGAAAATCAACCTCCTTTGAAGCTTGGTGGGGATATCCCAGTTTACCAAAATTCAATACATCAAGTCCCAGGGTGAGGGATTATCTCTTATCTGTTGCAAAATATTGGATTGAACAGGGAGCTGATGGGTGGCGTTTGGATGTTCCCAACGAAATTAATGATGATTCTTTCTGGGCGCAATTCAGGCAGGTGGTGCGCGGGGCGAATCCTGAAGCTTACCTTGTGGGGGAAATTTGGGATGGAAATCCACATTGGGTTGGGGATGGGCATTTCGATGGATTGATGCATTACCCACAACGTGAAGCCATTTTGGCACTTGTCAACAAACAGATTGATGCCGGGTCATTTCGGGATCGGCTCCACAACAATCTTCATAAATACCCGAGAGAAAATGCATATGCCATGTACACGCTGCTGGGCAGCCATGACACGGAACGTATTCTCACCCTTTTTCATGGAGACACAGTAAAATTAAAACTTGCTTTATTACTCCAATTTGCCCTGCCAGGAGCACCGGCAATTTATTATGGGGATGAGATTGGGTTGACTGGCGGAAAAGACCCTGAATGTCGCAAGACATTTCCCTGGGCTGAATCACAATGGAATCATGACATCCGGGATTGGACCAGGATTCTCTGTAGAAGTCGAAGGGATAGTCCGGCTCTTCGGAGGGGGGATGTGCGTTTTATTGATGGAGATGTCGGAAAATGCCTGGTATTCTTGAGGGAACAGAAGGATGAAATTATTTTGGTGATTTGCAATCCCGAGGAATCATCCCAGGAGATTGCCTTTGAATTGAATGAAAAAGTGAATCAAAGTGAAGAGATTGAAAAAATTATCAGCCTTGGAGACTGGTCAATTGATTACTCTTCATCAATTCACGTGAAGATTAATGGCAGAAGTGCCGGGATGGCTCGAATCCAACCGGTACAACCATGAAAAAATTACCATGAATTCATAACCAATAAGATAAGGCAGTATTGGTTTTTGGGTTCCTACTAATCATGGATGGGTTCCAGCAATTGGATTAATTGATCCAATTGATAACCAGAAGCATTACTGGCTTCAAGAATTGCATTGGCGATTTCTTGAGCTCCCAGGAAGGTTTCCAGCAAATCCGATGAGGATTTCCGTTCATTTTCCTGGACACGAAGAATTGCAATCATCGACATCCACCAGACAAATTCCTCAAGTGATTCTTTGTTATACCAGAGAATCTCACGATGGCGATGAACACCCAGGAATTGCTGTACTTCCGGATCGTGAATCCAGGATTGAAATATCTTTTCCACTGGTTGAGAACCATCTTCCTCGTACCAGTTCTGGTGAGTGATTAGAATGCGCAGGGTTTGCCTCATTCGCCATGATGTTTGCTCGTCATATCCCATGGCTTGTATATTGTCTTCCAGCATCCGGCTTATTTTCCATTCATCCAGCCAGCTCAATGTCTGGAATTCGACCTGATCGTTTCCTGCCAACTGCCCAAGGTTATTAGTGAATGCCCAGGTAAGGAGGGTGATCCAGCGGGGATAATGATCCAGTCCAGCCTTTAATTCATCCAGGCTGGATTGAATTAACCCGGAAGTGCTGATTGATGGAAAAGTCAAAAGGGGAAGAGATAAAATGGACGTCAAATTTCGGATGACCGAATGGATGACCTCTTCGTAATTTTGGGAATACCCCTTATTATATTTAATTCCAACAAGAAAAGCTGACATTTTTACCGAGGTTTCAGACAACAGAAGTTCCGGTATCTGATCACCTGTTTGTAAAAGCCGTGTATCGAGAAGATATTGGAAGTACCCCGGATTGGCAATCTCCCGGAATGGTTGATGGATGGGCCGCAGAACCAGTTCGGTCAATGCCTCCTGGATATCCGGCACCCCCCGACCCTGCAGGTTGTTACAGAGGTTTTGGTAAGAACCATAAGCATCATCCATCATTTCAGAAAATTCCATGAATACATGATACTTATAACCACCCAGTTCCAGGTACAATCCCTGCTCTGCGATATCACTACTTGGTCGTATGTAATGCAATCCAGTGATGGAGTCCCGAAATGTGACGAATTTTCCTGGTTCCGGTTTTATCAATAAACCATCCACGAGGGATTTCTGAACCAGGTTGTGATCATCCCCTTCCCCTTTCTGGATGTATGCCGCTGAAGTTCTTATCCAACCAGATGTACTGGCGTATTTATTGTGAAAAACAACCAGAGCCCTATCCTTGCCCTCTCCATTTGAGAATGCATATACATCTTCATTAACTGAACCTGATGAGGTGAAAAAATCATACAAAAGGAAGTTCTCCACGCCAGCAAACATCCAGCGGTGGTGCAGCAAAGGGGAGACTTCACGGCTGTGACGTTCTTGTAAATATGGATCAGGTTTTTCATCCCAGTAGGCTTTCTTAAATTCCATCCCATATTTTTCAGTAAACCCTTCCATTTGTCCATGTCCAAACATTGGCAAACCCGGAAGTGTGGCTAGCAATACGCAAACACCAAAATATTTATCCCCCTTGCCGAATTGTTCTGCTGCAGTCCGTTCATCCGGATTATTCATGAAATTAACATATCGTTTCAGAATTTCCGGCTCAAATTCAAGGGTGTTTTTAATTAACTTGCGATAGCTGGTATTGTCTTCATTTCGCAGCATGTTCATGAAAGCACTGTTGTATACCCGGTGCATGCCCAGGGTGCGGACAAAATAACCTTCCATCAGCCAGAAGGCTTCAGCCAATAAAAGGGTGTCTGGAGCTTCCCGGGCAACCCGTTCCACCACCTCCCGCCAGAATTCAACGGGCATCAGGGCGTCAAATTGATCCCGTGTAAGGCTGTGTTCCGCCCGGGTGGGAATGGCTCCTCCAGTGCCAGGCTCCGGGAACCACAGGCGTTGATAATGTTTCCTGGCAAGTGTCATGGCGGCATCAAAGCGGATGATGGGAAAACGCCGGGCGACCTCCAGAATGGTTTGGATGACCTGTTCACGGACGGCAGGATTAAGATAATTAAGTTGAGCGGTGTCATTCCATGGCATGCTTGTGCCATCATTTCCATGATAAATATATCTGGCTTCACCGGTTGCCAGGTCGGTTCTTTTAAAAACGACGGCTGCATCAGAGCGGTCATAATAATGGTCTTCGATTTGAATTGTTACACGATGATCCTTGGAAAGATCCGGTCCATTAAACCGATAAGCAGGGAAAGGGCTGTAATCCAGTGAAAGGAACCATTCAGGATGTTCGATCACCCAGGGAGAATCGATCCCCATATGATTGGGTACCATGTCACTTGCCAGGCGGATTCCCCGCTGCCAGGCCCGGTCCCGTAAATTTTGATACGCTTCCTCCCCACCCAATTCATCTGCGATTCGATATTCGTAGAGTGAATATGCTGACGCCAGGGCTTCAGGATTACCGCAACGTTGTTTAATCTCAGCAGATGCCCGGCTGCGCTCCCATAGACCAATTAACCAGAGACCGGTAAACCCCCAACGGGCAAGTGCATCCAACTCCTCATCAGGTATTTGATCCAATCGGTGAATGGGACGCTTATATTGTTTACCTAATTGGTCAAGCCAGACATGGGCGTTTTTTGCAATTAAAATAAGGTTGGGCATCCACTCACGATCCGGGCTGAAATTTTCCACCTCAGACATGGCTGCCATGCCTGGTAAATGTTTGTGATCATAAACCGGAATCATGGCTGGTCCGGGTCCCATCAATGGCAGCTTGTTTTCCTCCTTCACAAAATCAAGACTGGAAAGAAGACGGTAAAGGTATCTACCCAGCAGCTCCGTCCATTGTTCCCGAATGTATTCCAATTGACCGGTGAGTGAGTTGGGGGAGGAGAGGGCTGGTGCACGCAGCATGTCCATCAGGTTTTCATTGTTGGGACCGAAAACCGGCTGTGTTTCAAAAAATTGATGTAGATGGGAAATCAACTGGAGGTAGCTGGTCTCGTTCGCGAGTATCCGGTCATCAAATAATTCCTGATAGGGTTGTACAGCCGGGTTCATATTTGTGACCCACAGGAGCAATAATTCCTCCAATGCGAGCTGACGGTTGGGAACACCATCTGTCATCCCAGAAAGGTATTCGGGGGCGGTTATTTCGTGATTGTAAACGGAGGGTGGGGGAAAGTCCTGGATGAAAACCAATAAAACCCGATCCAGCGATTCGAATCCAAGGGTATTTTTCAACCTGTCTAGTGCTTGTTCGAATATGAGGGGATTTTTTTGTCTGCGATAAGAATCGATGACCATGTGCATAATTTCATCAAGCAAGCCCATTGCATTCAATTCGCCTGCCCGGGCTGCCTGTTCAGGATAGTGAACGAGGTCTCTTTTATCGTTGATCTTTTGGGCAAATATTCGGGCGGCATGAAAATTTGCCAGAATGACATTTCCATCGAAGGAGAAAAGAAATGTATCGAATTGGTATCGTTCACGGGCTTGTCTTGATATATGGAATTCCATGCCTGTCTTTCCTCCTTGATTATTCAATAAGTATGTTTACCATTAACCAAGTAATCCGGGAATCACCAGCCATTCACCGGTTTGATTTTCCATTTTTCCACCTGAAATAAGGATTTCCTGTCCAATTAAATTCCTGACGGCTTTATCCACTTCCTGTTTTCGCCAACGAAATAATCGAAGGATATCCTGTACTTTGGCTGCTCCGACCATTTTCATATATTCCATGATCAAATATTGTTGTGCTGTTGGTTCTGATATGAAATGAGCTTCTTCAATCAGATTGGTGAAATAACGGTGGACGAGATCATAAATAAAAGCATAACGCCAGGAGCCGGCTTCTGCAATACCCACCGGTAAAATCCGGAATTGCATTTGAAGAATATTTAATGCCTTATTGAATCGTCCTTCACTCTCCTGGCTGCTTAGATGGGCGGATTGTTTGAGATGGATTGTGTCCAATGGACCTTCCCGAAGGAGAGCTTCGTAGACATTTTTGGCTTCCATGGGTAATTGCCCGGCTTGGTATTGATCCAGATAATCATATTCCGGATCACCAAAATTGGGTGAAAGTGCATAAAAATATGGCAGGTCTTTGAGGCTGATCATTGCATTCCGTTGATACAATACCCTGCCATAAAACCAGACTTTTCTTGAGAGAAGTTTATCCTTCCAATCCCAGGTGATATGTCCCGGATCATCATGCTGGTCTGGGACAGGTCGGTCGCCGACGGTGGCAGTCCACAGGCTTGGCAGCACAAGATTGGACGCTGGCCAGAAAAAAATAAATCCAGATTGATTTACGAATTCAACAGCTTCTTCTTCAGATTTTAGCTGTAGATGCGGGGCAATTCGGAAAGTTTGACACCGATATGCGGATAGAATTTCAGCATGAATAAATGGCATGAATTAATTCTACTACATGTGACCAGGAAATTCGTATGCAGCTTATCCGGTACGAAAGATGTGAGTGATGATGTTGGATCCACTGCCGCCGATATTTTGTGTCATTCCAATTTTTGCGTCATCCACCTGGGTGCCGGCTGCCTCTCCCCGTAACTGCTGGATGACTTCGACAATTTGATACATGCCGGTGGCACCCACAGGGTGACCGCGCGCTTTCAATCCACCGCGGGTTGCAATGGGTATTCTGCCGGTTGGTCGAATTTCCCCATCTGCCGCCAATCTCGGAGCCCGCCCGCGTTCGACAAATCCACTGGCTTCCAGGGATAATGCAGCCATTATGCTGAACGCATCGTGGACTTCAAAAACATCCACATCCCCAGGCTCAATACCAGCCTGTGCGTATGCCTTCTTGGTGGAGTTTTCTGCTGCCAACAACCAGAGTGGATCCTTGCGGGCATGCAGTGCCAGTGTATCGGTGGCGGCTCCTGAACCTGTCACTCGAATCATCCGTGAAGCAGGCATTCCGCGCAGGAAACTTACGGGGACAAGTACGGCAGCTGCTGCGCCATCTCCCATGGCGGACGCATCCATCACACTGATGGGATCTGCCACCATGGGAGATCGTGAATAATCCTTTTCGGTGATTGATTCCTGGAACCGGGCGTTGGGATTATAAACTGCGTTGGCATGGGCATTAATCGAGAATGGAGCAAAATCCTTTTTTTCCCAGCCATAAACGTGCATATATCTGCGCATTGCCAAAGCGTTGATGGCAACGAATGAAACACCCATACCGGCTTCATAATCCGCATCTGCCGCGGTTGCCAGTTCAGCAGTAATTTCACCGCCTGGCGAATCGGACATTTTCTCAACCCCGACAGCGAGGGCGACATCCAGTGCGCCGGAGGCGACTGCCATCAAGGCGGATCGGAAAGCGGCTGCACCGGAACTGCAAGCTGTCTCAATATGAATGGATTCGATGAATCGAAAACCGATCCAGTCGGCAATATAAGCGCCAAGATGTTGTTGGTGGTTGGCTGATCCGGACATCATGTTGCCCACGAAAATGGCGTCCGTTGATTCCAATCCGGCATCATGCAGTGCAGCGAGTGCAGCCTCCCCGGCAAGCTCACGTAGGGATTTATCCCATTGTTCCTCAATTTTTGTTTGACCTATCCCCAATACGGCTACTTCGCGCATTGTCATTTACCTCTATGAAATGTTACCTTATTATAATATTCGATTCTCTCATTAACTATCAGTTATCTGTAGAAAACGGCAATTAAGCAATTCCATCGGGTATAATCCCAAAATGCCCTTCATTTCTACTCAAAAGAGAAGAACCAGCACTTTTGTAATGGTTTTACTGGTTTTTTTTACCATCGGTCTGCCTGGATGTACTGCCCAGCTTAATCC
>CALMHE010000021.1 GCA_937863865.1 uncultured Anaerolineaceae bacterium
GGAGGAATCCGCCAAAGATATATTGATCCAGCCGGTCATCCAGTATGGAAAGTGCTGCCATCAATGAAGATGCATCCGGGATGGGGACGACCGGTAATTCCAACAGGCTGGTCTCATAAATCAATGCCGCCCCCGGGTCGGCGAAGATGGGAGTCCCGCAGTCGGATATCAAGGCAAAGGATTCGCCACGCGCAATCCGGATGGCAATTTCAGGAGCTTTTTCTTTTTCGTTGTGTTCATTTAATTCGATCAACGGTCTGTCGCTGATCCCTAACCGTTTTAATAAAGTGGAGGCTGGACGGATTTCCTCACAGATGATTGCATCCACTGTTTTAAGTATATCCAGGGCGCGCAGGGTGATATCCTGCAGATTGCCGATGGGAACTGAGACGATGTACAGGGTTCCGGTGGATTTCATGATACTTCCGATTTCTGATTTGATTTGGTGATGCGAAGCCTCCTCCATAATACTCCCCGGCGCGGTGCAAAAACAAATGCCAGTAAAAATAGAAGGGTTGCCACCAGAACAATGGCTGATCCGGAAGCAATGTTCAGGTAGAAGGACATATATAAACCTGCCAGCCCGGCAAATGCGCCCAGTCCGGCAGAAACCGCCATCATGGCAGGCAGCCGCCGGGTCAGCAGGTAAGCAGTTGCCGCGGGTGTCACCAGCATGGCTGCCACCAGTGCCACTCCGACAGTCTGTAAAGAAATGACAACTGTCATTGCCATTAAAATCAACAGGATTGTACGCAGCAGCTGGGCTGGCAGGCGCATGGTTGTCGCCAGTACCGGATCAAAGGTGATCACCAGGAAGGGGCGGTAAAGTAAAAGAACGGCTGAAATCACCAGAACTGCCAGTCCGCCAATCAACCAGAGGTCAGTCGAACTGACCCCCAGCAGATTGCCAAATAAAATGTGACTCAAATCCACTGCATAGGAGCGGATGCTGCTGATCAATGCCACACCCAGGGCAAGAGCAGCAGAAAAGATGATACCAATTGCTGTATCTTCCTTTAAATGTCCGCGGCGGGAAAGAAAACTGATCCCAATGCCAACCAGGATGGCAGCTGTTAACGCTCCTGCGAGGAGATTGACCCCCAGCAGATAGGCAACAGCAACCCCCGGCAGGATTGAATGAGCCAGTGCATCACCCAGGAAAGCCATGGAACGGAGAACGATGTAACAGCCGATGACGGAACATACCAGTCCCACCAGTATGGCAGCAATCATGCCCCTTTGCATGAAGCCGTAGGTCAGGGGTTGAATCAATATGTCAATCATTGCATACCCTCCGTTTCATCCTCCTTGCAGCATTGGTCGACGATCATGCCACCGTTGATTTGCAGAAGATATCCCCCAAACGCTTCGTTGATATGTTCGTGGGTGAATACTTCTGCAGGAGTGCCATAGGCTATTAGTTTATGATTCAACAACAGAGTTTTTTCAAAACGTTCTGCTGCCATTTTCAGATCGTGGGTGGAAACCAGTGTGGTCACACCTTCCTCCTGCAGCCTGTCCAGCAACTGGAGGGTGGTTTCCTGGGTGGTGGTATCGATTCCTGTAAAGGGTTCATCCAATAAGAGGATATGTGGTTCCTGAGCCAGCGCCCGGGCTAAAAAGACCCTCTGTTGTTGACCGCCGGATAATTCGCCAATGGATCGGTCTGCCAGATCGGAAATACCAAGTTGAGCCATGCTGCGCCGGGCAATTGCCCGATCGCGTTTCGATGGTCGTCCCAGCCAGCCAAACTTTCCATAACGACCCATC
>CALMHE010000022.1 GCA_937863865.1 uncultured Anaerolineaceae bacterium
TCCCAGCGTATGACCCACTTTCGCCTGGTCCAATCCAAACTGGGTTAATGCGGAACGCCGTAATCCGGTATCGGAGACAGCATACCCGCTATCTTCCAGCCACTTCCGGAGTAATCCAATTTGGGTCGATCGCCCCACTCCATCCGTACCTTCCAACACAATCAACTTGCCGGGCAAGTCCCCAACGGCACGATAAGGAAAACCGCAGCCATAAAACACGGGGTCGGTCATGACTCACCTCCGGCAGTATTGGTTTCAACAACCACTTTCTTTTTCCGGGACGCACGGACTGGAACAGACGGGTTGGGTAATCCTTCCCATCCAATCAGGATTTTCCGAACCAGCTGGCGAACCAGCTTTTGTTGTTTTTGCACGTTTCCTGTTCCATCCATTACAACAAATCCATACTCATCCACCATCGCGTCATACTCGCTGACAATCCGCTGCTGGAAAAGGCGGAAGCTGGTAATCCGGTTCTCCGAAAGTCCCAGGTCCATCCCGGCTTCATAATATTTCAGCTTTGCCCTTCCCGAAGTGATCCGGTCGACTGCGATATTCACCGGAACACGGAAATATAGAACCAGGTCGGGCTGTGGAGCAAACGAATACAAATTCCGTACCCAATCCCGATCCACCCCCCGCGCCACATCCCTGGCAAATGCCGTAAAAGCGTACCGGTCCGCCAGGACAATCACACCCGCCTTCAACATGGGTTGAATATGATTTTCCCATCGATCGGAAAAGTCCGTTGCCTGCAACAGGCTGAATGAGGTTGGAGTAAATGCTTTTTCATCTTTGCCAAGGCGGGTTGTGCTCTTTACAAGCTCGGAGGAATTCCATTCACTGAAATAAACCGATTTTCCATGGGTTTGCAGCCATTTATATAACAGGTCAATCTGGGTGGATTTTCCGCTTCCATCAATTCCTTCCACCACAATCAACTTTCCCGGATATGGATTTGGAGACAGCATATGCCCTCCTCGATTAATAAACATGATGATAATTTAATATTATACAATTTTTCAATGAAAAATAAAAACACCGGATTACGCTTGGGTAATCCGGTATTTTTATTTAACAACATTCAGCGGAATCAATCTTCATCATCAAGATCAGCATCTTCATCATCTGTCGTATCCATCTCCATCAGTTCACC
>CALMHE010000023.1 GCA_937863865.1 uncultured Anaerolineaceae bacterium
ACATGGCGGGCGTACTGCGGGTCGGGTTGGACAGTGATTCGCTGCGGGTGGTGACGCAGCCGCAGATGACCGCCGGACAGCTCGCCGGTGGATTGGTGGATTTTGGAATAACCGTTTCCCGGTTGGAACAATCCTTCCCCACCCTGGAGGATGTCTTTTTGGTGTCAGCGGGGGGTACCTTGCCCGGGCGCCAACAATCGTGATGCGGAGGGAGTAATGGCTTCCGGCTGACCTCGGGTGACAATTCATTCATCAGCCAAAAATATCAAATCCATGCTATGATACAGTTGGCGGGACGAATTTCAGCCCTGCTCCCAACATTCCACTTCCAGGATTATCCATGACTGCTGATCATCTGCTTGCCATTGACCAGGGAACCCAGAGCGTCCGCGCTCTGCTGTTCACACCGGATGGAACCCTGATTGCCAAATCACGCGTTCCCATTGAGCCCTATTTCTCCACCGCGCCCGGGCTGGCGGAGCAGCATCCGAATGTATTCTGGGATGCCCTCTGCACCGCCTGCCGGCAGCTCTGGGCAATACCCGGAGTGGACCGCCAAGCCATCGCCGGCGTGGCACTAACCACCCAGCGTTCGACCATGGTCAACCTGGACAAGGATGGCAATCCGCTGCGTCCGGCAATTGTCTGGCTGGATCAGCGGCGCACACCCGGATTGAAACCCATTGGCGGTCTTTGGGGGTTGGGTTTCTGGTTGACCGGCATGACCGAGACGGTGGCATATCTGCAGGCGGAGGCGGAGGCGAACTGGATCCGCACCTTTCAGCCGGAAATTTGGCAGGCAACCCACAAATACCTGCTGCTTTCCGGATATCTGACTTACCGCCTGACCGGCAAATATGTGGATTCAGTTGGCAGCCAGGTTGCCTACATCCCGTTCGATTATAAGAATCTGCGCTGGAGTGGCAAATCCGACTGGAAATGGCAGGCAGTCCCGCTGGATCCGTCCATTCTGCCGGAACTGGTTCCGCCGACCGGTCTGCTGGGTGAAATCACCGCTGAAGCTGCGGGGGATACTGGAATCCCGGCAGGCTTGCCGCTGATTGCAGCAGCGGCGGACAAGGCATGCGAGGTGATCGGTTCAGGCTGCGTGGATCCGCAGGTGGCGTGTCTCAGTTATGGCACCACGGCAACCATCAATACCACCCAAAAGAAATACATGGAGGTCATCCCGCTCATTCCCCCCTATCCCTCGGCAGTCCCGGGCGCCTACAGCCTGGAAATTCAAATTTACAGGGGTTTCTGGATGGTGAGCTGGTTCAAGCGGGAATTTGCCCACGAGGAACAGCGCCTGGCAGAGGAGCGCGGCATCGAGCCGGAGGATTTGTTCGACCACCTGGTGGAATCAGCCCCGCCCGGTTCGCAGGGGCTGACCCTGCAGCCGTTCTGGTCGCCGGGCTTGAAAGTCCCTGGTCCGGAGGCAAAAGGTGCCATCATTGGGTTTGGGGATGTGCACACCCGCTCGCATCTCTATCGTTCCATATTGGAGGGTCTGGCGTATGCCCTGCGTGAAGGGGCGGAGCGCACCCAGCGCGTCAGCCACAAGCCGATTCGTGAAATCCGTGTGGCGGGCGGGGGCAGTCAGTCCAATGGCGCCCTGCAAATTACCGCGGACATCTTTGGTCTGCCGGTATCCACTCCGCACGTATATGAAGCTTCGGGTCTGGGCGCTGCCATGGATGCCGCCGTGGGGCTGGGCATGCACCCCCATTTTGATCACGCCGTGGTCGCCATGACCCGCGTGGGTCATACGGTGGAACCGAACCTTGAGAATCACCGGGTATATGATGAACTGTACAACCGGGTGTACCTGAAAATGTACAAACGGTTGAAACCGCTGTACGAAGCCATCCGCGATATCACGGGTTTCCCGCCGCGCGGCTGACCGTTCAGTTTTTCGGGCAAACCCCGTTGAATTTCCGGTCAGGTCAATTCCGCAGGATGGATGTCATCATCCGCAGCTTTACCGGAAAAACCTGCCCTTGTCATAATAAAACATCAAGCCCAACCTGACACCCTGTGGATCGCACACAATCACTTTATTACCGGTCAGGAACCAACTTAACCGGATCATGCGCCGGTGGCGGCGGTCAGCCGGAATGATTCCGGCTGGTTCACCAGACCAATCCTCAACGGTGCTTTCGCCTGTGGATCTGCCGCGGCTATTGATGCCTGCCCGGATTTGTTATTAATCCAGTGATTCATGTCATTGGTTATGGGTGACAAAAATATTTTCCGGTGTGTAAAAATACCTCAATTTGAAAACGCCGCGCCAGAGTTGAACGGTATGGGTTAAAATAGAAAGGTTCATTTTTTTCTATGGATTCATCGAATTAATGTATTACACGTTCCGCGCATTCCGACACCGCAATTACCGGCTCTGGTTCATCGGGCAGGGAATTTCCCTCATCGGTTCATGGATGCAGACCATGGCGCAGCAGGTGTTGATCTACCGGCTGACCGGTTCAGCCGCTGCCCTGGGTCTGATGAGCCTGCTGGGATTGATCCCGCTGCTGCCGTTTGCCCTGTGGGGCGGTTCGCTTTCCGACCGGCTGCCAAAACAAAAAGTCATCCTGGTCTGCCAGGTGCTGTTGATGCTGCAGGCGTTTGGGCTGGCAGTGGTCGTGTGGACGGGTGTGGTTCAGGTCTGGCAGGTGTATGTTTTTTCAATTCTCCTGGCAGCCATTCAGGCGGTGGATCTGCCGGCACGGCAGGCGTTCACGGTGGATATGGTGGACGACAAGGCGGACCTGACCAACGCCATCGGCTTGAATTCCGCCATGTTCAATGGAGCGCGCGCCATCGGACCGGCTGCAGCCGGCATCCTGGTGGCGGCAACCGGTGAGGGAACCGCTTTTTTCATCAATGGTCTGTCCTTCATTGCGGTCATCATCTCTCTTTTAATGATGCGCAATCTGCCCCAATCATCGCGGCCGGTGGAATCCAGCAAGCTAAAGGGTCACATGATTGAGGGGCTGCGTTTCCTGTTCAAACAACAATCCCTGCTGGTGTTGATTTCATTGGTGGGGGTGAGCGCCTTCCTTTCCATGCCCTACAACACCCTGATGCCTGTATTTGCTGAAAAAGTCCTCTTTCAAAATGCCCAGCCGGTGGTCGGCGCCATCTGCGGGGTGATGTCCTGCCAGAGCCCGGAGGCGCTGCCATTGGGTTTGCTGCTGGGTATGATGGGGACGGGCGCCACCATCGGTGCGCTTTTGGTGGCTTCCCTTCCTGATCGAGCCAAACGGGGAGTCATGCTGACCATCGGCAACCTGAGCTTCCCGGCGATGCTGGTCCTGTTTGCGTTATCCCGCTCGTTTGGCTGGTCGCTTCTCATCATGTTGATGGTGGGGGTCAGCTTCACCTGGCAGAACGCGCTGGCGAACACACTTCTGCAGTTGAATACACCGGATGAAATGCGCGGCAGGGTGATGAGCTTTTACTCGTTGAGTTTCCAGACGATGATGCGCCTGGGCGGCATGCAGGCAGGTCTGGTGGCGGACTGGTTGAGCGCGCCGCTTTCAGTTGGGATTGGCGCGGTCATTTCGCTTTTATACGGTCTTTTCGTGGCAATTGCCTATCCCAAGGTTCGGCGCTTGACATAATATTGAACCTGATGTATGATAATCGTAAATAATTTCAGTGGAATATAAATATTATGGAAAAGATGTTAAATAAAAAGAAAGTTAAGCCGGGACTTATCGCGGGAGTTGCCATCTTTGCCATCAGCCTCCTGCTGGGTACAGTTTTCAACATTCTCGCAGTCTGGAGCGACGTGGAGGGGATGTCTTTTTGGAGTTATCCCGAGGTCCTGGAATACAATTCCATGCTCAAGACGGACGGAGAACTGGGCAGCCTGGAATGCCCGGTGATCCTATCCGCCCATGAGAGTGCCACCGTAAAGGTTCCGCTGATCAATCCGACAGACCGCCCAATCAAACAAAATATTTTGGCGATCTTCAGTAAACCCGGCGCGGAGGATGACCTGGAACGGGATGCCCAGGTGTACAGCCTGGAACCGGGTGAAAAGCTGGAGTTGAGTTGGCAGATTGATGGGTCCAACATGCTCCCCAACCACAAAATCCTCGTGAGGGTTTTCCTGGCTCAGAGTCAATATCATCCGCCGTCTGACACGCTTCATTGTGGAATAATGGTCGTTGAGCTGGGCAGGTTCAGTGGATTGGCAATCCTTGGTATGCTCATCGGAGCGAGCCTGTTGGGAATGGTGCTTGGATATATCCTTTACCTGAAGAATACCGGCGCCCTGGCACAGAAATCCAATCGAGCCGGCATCATCATGACATGGATGCTTGGCATCACGGTGATTTGCTGGTTTACCAACCTGATGGGCTGGATGGTGGCGGCTTCCTTGATGGTGATTTTGATCGCCCTGTCATTTATCGCCATGATTGAGGCTCTCTTTACCTCAAACTGAAAAGACCGATATTAAAATTCAAAGCGAACAGCCGGAATCATTCCGGCTGTTTTCTGTAAGCGTGATGGAGGTCAAACCGGTGTCCCCGTTTGCGGGTGGCATCCTCCTGCCGGCAGGCTGGGGGAATGCGGTCAGCGATTTAGCGGGTGCTGGTGGCGTTCAAACGCTCGGCAAATGCATCCACCAGCGGCAGGCGGTCCTTAAGGAAGACAAACCGGATTGATTTGGATCTGCCTTTTTTGGGAACGGTATGCAGTTCCAGAACTTCCACGAAAAGGCGGTGGCGCAGGTATGCGGCTGCCATCTCTGCCCGTGGAAGACGCCAGACCCGGCCGCGCCCCCAGGCTTCATAGGTGAACAAAATATCGTCACCCTGAATGGAGAGGAAACCATTGCGCCCGTTTGCCCCGCTGATGCCCTGTGCCTTGCAGGCAGAAGAAAGTTCCGGGTGCCGGTGCTCCAGGGCAATCAAATGATTGGCGGGCAGGCTTTCCGATTCCTCCACCTGGCTGATCAACCCCTTGAGCCAGAGGGCAAAAGCTTTCAGGTTGAACCAGCCCCAGGATATGATGCGGGGGATGAATAATATCAGGAAAATGAAGAGGACCAGGGCAATGCCAGCTGCTGCCCAGGGGTATTTCAGGGCTCCAAAAGCCAGCACGCCGACTCCCAGGTCTTCCACCACACTGAGGATGATGTTGGTGATATTCTCCATGGGTGAACTGACGTTAATGACCATGCGGGAGCCTGCCTTGCCGCTGTGCGAAACCAGCGCCAGCCCGCCAGCCACCAGGGCAGCCAGCACCGCCACAATCGGGTCCATTTGCACCACCACGGCAAATGCCACCAGACCCGCACCCAACGGGCGGATGAAGGTGTGAATCATATCCCAGACATTATCCACCACCGGGATTTTATCTGCGAGAAATTGCACCAGGTAGAAGACCGCCGCCACCACGATCACCACCCACGAGCCGAGCGGCTCCAAACCTGCCGGAGGGTTGGACACCCAGTTCAACCGGATGCTGAGCCCCACAATCAGGATGGTAGCATACAGGTTGATGCCGGAGGTCAGCGCCAGCGGCAGGAGGGTGGCAAGCAAACGCAAGGGTTCCATAATCAATCCTTTGAATCCATAACCGGATAAATTCTCAAGCGAAATTACCCAAAAGTATAGCACAGGTTGCCCGACAGGGCAAAAAATAATGAGCCAGGGGGAAAGCCGGCTGGAATGCCCCCCTGCTTTTGGGGTGGATTCCTGGTGAAATTGGCTTGACATTTGGCTGGATGATTGCCATAATTAATCCATTGGGGGAAAAGGAAATTCATAGAAGTCAACCCTCCATCACAATCAAATCATTTTCCGGAGGTTAATCATGAACAGGATCATTCGCTGGATCATGCTGGCGGCTTTGGCGGCAGGCATGTGGCTCGTCGTCGTCAGTGCCGCACTGTTGATTCCCGCGGGCAGGTCGCTACTTACGCGCAATGCTGCGCAATTGATCGCGTTGGTCGTCAGCTTGTCGCTGGCTTGGCTGGTCGCCGAATTGCTGATCGGCCCGCTGCTGGGCCGGATCGGCGATCCGTTTCACGGCTGGCGGCCCAA
>CALMHE010000024.1 GCA_937863865.1 uncultured Anaerolineaceae bacterium
ACCGATGACAGCCATGCTGGCAATCCTTGACTCAGCGCCGCTTGGATAAAGTAGGCTGTCTATAAGCAGTGGATCCCCAATAATGCACGTAATATCAAGAGATCATTGCAAGCAGGACGCCAGCCCCAATTGATCAGCGGGAATCTCACCGGGAAGGCCACCCGGCTTGGCTCCCTGTGAAATATTGGATGTGAATTGCAAACCAATATATCCGGCTGCCAACACCACCAGGGATTTCCCCCAGCCGATCATGCCCAGGAAGAACAGATCCAGCAATGTACCGATGATAATCAACGGCACGCGCCTGCCCCAACGATGGATGACCCGGTCGCTGAATGCGCCGGCAATCGGCTGGACAATCATTGCCACAATCAGACCGATGAAAGTTAACAGCCCAAGGTAGCTGTTTTTTAAGTCAACCGGAACATAATTTAACAAAACAGCTGGCAGGAGAAGGACATGCAGCGTGTTCCACATGACTGACATGCCAATCCAGCTGGTATTGAGCGCAAGGAGGAAGCCGGGTGATCGACGCATGGTGCGATGATCCTTTCAATGAGGATGGAAAGATTATATCATCCTGAAATTGGGGGGATGTTATTTTTCGGATTCTCTTATTCAGCCGGTCGTCCGCCATGGCGTGAGATTTGATTTGGAATTTCCCCATCCGAAGAACGGATTTTTAACCGGCGCGGCATATCCAGGAACTTTTTCACCGGGATGAATACCAGGATGACCGCCACAAATGCAGTCATCCAGCGGGGTTCATTGGAAAACCAGGTCAGCAATGCCAGGACTCCCATTCCAATCCCGGCACCGAGGTCTGCATTTCGTGTGACCAGATAAATCACTCCATATAATGAGAGGGATATCAAAGTGGGCACGGGCATGAGCGCGAAAAAGACACCCGCCGTGGAAGCAAAACCTTGTCCGCCACGAAAACCCGCAAAAATCGGAAAATCATGCCCCAACACAGCCAAGGTACCCGCAGCCGCGTGCCAGTTGCTGTCAGTTGTAACCGCCTGCATCATCAAGACAGCGAAAGCTGCCTTGCTGAAATCAGCCAGTGCCACCACCACACCCGCCCGGGTGCCCAAAAAACGGGAAGTGTTGCGCGCCCCCATATTCCCATCCCCGACTGTACGGATATCAACACCAGATGCCGCCAGGACCAAGAGCAATGCGGTGGGGATGGAGCCCAGCAGGTAGGATGCAATTAATACCAACCAGTTTACCATGCCGGATCACCTCTGGTTATTGAATTCGACTTGAATACATTGTATATACATCACCAGGAAAATACAAGACGATCTTAATAGAGCAAAAGGGACGGCAAATATGCCGTCCCTTTTGCAGTGGAGGAAAAAGGAAAATTACAGTTTCTGGGGTGCACCCACAGGGCAGACATCTGCGCAGCTGCCACACTCGGTGCACAGGGCGGGATCGATCACAACGAGTCCATCGACCTCAGAAATTGCGGTCTGAGGACACTCGGCGATGCAGGCGCCGCACTGGATACATTCATCGGTAATTGTATAAGCCATTTTTGTCTCCTTTATTGACAAATACGTCGCATATGAACCTGGTGTAGGATAGCACCTTTCATCAATCCCTGTCAATGCGAAATTGTCATATTTCTGACTGTCAAGTGTCAGAATTTGGAGCGAATTGGTTGGATTATTGGGGGTTCAAAAATATCCAAAACCCTCTATAATAGGAAGAACCCAAATTTATTCCCTGGAAGGAGTTCATGGTCACCACTCACTTTGTCCGAGATATCCGTCCGGTGATGATGGAATTTGAAGCACTTCCATTTTCACCACGCACTGATGCCATCGCCGAGGCTTACCATTGGGGACAGGAATTGCACGCCGGGCAGAAGCGCTTTAGTGGTGAGCCTTATTTTGAAACCCATTGTGTCTGGGTGGCAGGTCTGATCGACCGTCTGATTGGAAATGAAGCCTGGACGATTGCCGCCCTCCTGCACGATGCTGTGGAAGACCGCGGCAGCTCTTTGGATCAGATCCGCCAGCGCTTCCCCGGTCAGCTGGGTGAAGAGGTGGCGTATATTGTGGATGGCGTCACCAAGCTGAGCGCCCCGCGGGATGGACGCACCCGTGAATTGGAAACCCTGAGAAAAATCGCCATGTTTCGTGACCCGGCGGTTTTTCTTGTCAAGCTGGCAGACAAAACCCATAATGTGATTACCCTGGGGCACATGCCGCAGCCCAAACGCCGCGTCAAGGCGATGGAGGCAATCCGGGCTTACGGTAAACTGGCTGGAATTCTCAATGTTTATCGCTGGCGGCGCTGGTTGGAGGACCTGGCATTTCCCCACGCTGACCCCGAAACATATAATTTCGTGCGTGAACGGATTGACCGGGACCCGCGCCTGCAAATAAATTTCATTAATTCCATGCTGCAGGAATTGTCCGACACCATGGACCGGGCAGGTATTGGCGGCAGGGTGGAGGTGGTGGTCAACGGTTACTGGCAAGCCTGGCAGAAACTGCGCCGCATGGCACGCATGCGAAAAACCTCGCTGAATTCCTTTTCCGCCCTCAATGATCTCGTCAGCTTTCGCATGGTGATCGATGAAGAGGATCCAACCCAGTGTTACCGGCTGCTCTCGTTTGTAAACAGCTACCTGGGCGCTTACCTTGAGCAGGATCAATTTGATGATTACATAGCCCTGCCGCAAAATGGTTACCGTGCCCTGCAGGTGACCGGGTGGATGCCAAGCTATGGCGCTATTGAGATTGCCATGGCTACCAATGATATGGAGGGGGAAAACCTGTGGGGAGTGGTGTACGCCCTTAAACATGACAAGGACATCAGCATTTATCATCCGGTGGAGATCCTCACTCCTTCAGGTGGAGCACGTTTTTTGCCGGAAGGCTCCACCGTGCTGGATGCAGTGGCATCCATCCAACAGGAATTTCTATTGGATAAAATAAGCGCTGTGCATGTAAATGGCAGCCCGGCGCAGCTCTATGACAAGGTGGAACCAGGTGACGTGGTCGAAGTGGTCACCACAGGTGAACGTCTATATCCCACCGAGGAATGGCTGGCATACTGCAGCCCCCCCACCGCCCGGCTGCTTCAGGTTGTCCTGGCGACTGCATCCCTGAAGCGTCAGGCAGAAGAAGGTCGCCAGCGCATCCGCCCCATTCTGGCACGGCGGGGCCTTTTAAACATGGAAGATTTATGGGTCCTGGACAGCAACCTTTTCGACAATCTGCTGGAACGGGTTGGCAGTTCCAGCCTGGATGACCTTTATGTATCGATCGGCGGTGGTGCTGTGCGGCTTCTGGATCTGGAGGAAGCCATGGACGAAGTGGGCATCACCCGTGAGGAGTTAAATTGGACCACGATCGATTTGATTGGCTCCTCGCAATCCAACCGCCCGGGTACGCTGGTGCGCCTGGCAGGTGTGGTGGCTGATTCAGGCGGCAACATCCTGCGCTCCGTCAACGATACACTCCCCGATGGACGATTTGCCCTGCGGATCGTTGTCAAAAACATGCCCCCGGAGCGGCATTCCAAATTACATGAAGCATTTGCCAGTTGCGATGTGGAATTGATGTGGATGGAGATCGTCTGACGATCAACCCAGCAATTCCTCCAGGATTTTACGCGCCAAGCTGGCGTCGGCTTTACCGCGCATCTTCCGCATCACCTGACCTACAAACCAGCCAATGAGTGTCACTTTCCCACCGCAGTAAGCCTGGACCTCGTTGGGGTTTTCAGCCAGCACCTCCTGGCAGACATTCCGGATGGCAGCATCATCACTGACCTGCGCCAGACCCTCGGCTTCCACGATGGCGGCGGGGGATTTGCCGGTCTCCTGCACCTTTTGCAGCAGGTTCTTGCCGGTTGTGTTGTTGATCGTTCCGGCATCCACCAGCTTGAGGATGGACGCAAGATGTGCCGGGGTCAGCCGGAGCTGATCTGCGGAGATGCCGGATTCGTTCATCATCCGCAAGACATCATTCATCAGGTAATTGGACACGCGCTTGGGGTCGCCGCCGTAGGCTTTGACCGCCGCCTCGAAGTACTCCGACAGGCTGCGCTCGACGGTCAGAATATCAGCGTCGTATTCGGGCAGCCCGTACTCCCGCATGAAGCGCTGGCGGCGCTCGAGCGGCAGCTCTGGCA
>CALMHE010000025.1 GCA_937863865.1 uncultured Anaerolineaceae bacterium
GTCCCAAATGGCAATTAAACTTCCTGGAGGATTTGACCCAAAGGTTTGCGAAATACCATTGATGATGTGGCTTCCTATTTGAATTTGAATATTGTTAGTATTGATTTCCTCTTTGGTAAAGTTGGTGGTGAGATTGCCGAAATGATCGATATGAATGATCTGCCCACACCAGATATTGTCGATTCGAATCGGCGCTGGAATTTTCAAGAGGACAGGATCGTTGATCACCTCTCCCATCATTGAAAGGGGCACACCAGTGGCTAAATGAGCAGCGACAGGGGCAAAAATATCACGCCCATGGAATGACATGGAAGGATTGGGCAGCCAGAATTGTGGATTGTTCAAATTGATGATTGTTGAAGCCTGGTGATGTTTTTCTGCATTCTGCAAGGGAATTGTGATCAAGCCGTTATCTGGACAAATGAAATATTGGTCACCAATTTGTGCTGCGATGGATCTGCGGGATGTACCAACGCCCGGATCAACCACGATTATATGGATTGTTCCTCCAGGAAAGTAAGAGTAAGCCCTGCCCGCAGCCAGGGTCCCAGCCATGATATTTTGAGGTGGGATGTCATGAGTTATATCCACTATCTGAACCTGATGGGTAATTGATAGGATGACACCCTTCATGATCCCTGGATATCCATCCATCCAACCGAAATCAGTTAAAAGAGTAATTATTTTCATATTGGTATAAAATATGCAATCATTTTAAATTGTTTTCAAAAAAAGAATGCATGGTTCATTTCATCAATCCAACCACCATTCACCCTCTTGATTATTACTTGTTTCCGATTATACTGTATCTGGTTTTTAACTGAATTGGCAGGCTTGAGGAACGATCGTGAAGATTGAACGTTTAATGAACATGATTCAAGATCAATTCACCCCGATGGACCGGGAGTGGATCCAAAAAGCATATGGTTACGCAGAGCAGGAATATGCGGGAAAATTACGTGCATCAGGCGAAACCGTATTCAGCCATTGTTCATCAGTTGCAGCCATATTGATGGAATTGCGTGTTACTCCGATAATGTTGGTCAGCGGATTACTGCATGACATCCCGGCATGTACCGACCATACAATTGCTGATTTACGGCGTGAGTTTGGGGATGAAGTAGCTGCAATTGTCGAAGGCATGAGAAAATTGTCAAGTTTGCCAATGATAGAGCGGGCTGAGAGTTTCCTGGATAAACCCAAGACAAAAAAGGAGACTGACCAGGCAGACATCATCCAGGACGTGACCCGCGCTCAGATTCGCCGTCATGAAACAACAAATGAGGGGCTTCGGAAATTATTCCTGGCAATGGGGGATGATGTCCGGGTTGTGGTGATAAAACTGGCTGACCGGCTTCATAACATGCGTACGTTGGGTGGATTTCCCGAAAGTGAATGGATTCCATTTGCACAACAAACCCTGGATATTTTTGCGCCATTAGCCAACCGTTTGGGCATCTGGCAGATCAAATGGGAATTGGAAGATCTTTCATTCCGTTATTTGAATCCGGATCAATATGCTGATATTGCTGAAAAACTTGCCGAGAAACGCGAAGCCCGGGAACAACAGGTTATTGGAATTACTCAAAAATTGCACCAGTTAATGGATGATGCCGGTATTCGAGTGGAAATTTCCGGCAGACCCAAGCACATTTATTCCATTTATCGGAAAATGATTGACAAGGGTAAGCCATTCGAAATGGTGCGTGATCTGCGGGGTGTGCGGATTCTTGTTAAAGATATTCCCACCTGTTACATGGTTCTCGGATTAATTCACAATCGTTGGAAACCCATTCCCAATGAGTTTGATGATTATATTGCTTCACCTAAAGAGAACAACTACCAATCCCTGCACACAGCAGTGATCTATGATGACAATAAACCGTTGGAAGTTCAAATCCGCACCCATGAGATGAATGAAAATGCCGAGTATGGCATTGCTGCCCATTGGAAATATAAGGAAGGCGGCAGGACTGATCAAGCATATGACCAACGACTTAACTGGATTCGCAGGTTGTTGGAATGGCGGCAGGAATTGGAGGATACCCAGGATTCCACGGATGGAATGCGGGGCGATATTTTTCAGGACCGGGTGTACGTATTCACCCCCAGGGGAGATATCATCGACATGCCGGCGGGATCAACACCCATTGATTTTGCTTATCATGTCCATACAGAGGTTGGGCATCGCTGTCGGGGGGCGCGGATTAATGGCAAGCTGGTCAGCCTGGATTATCGATTGAAGACCGGTGATCAGGTGGAAGTGCTGACAGCACGCCAGGGGGGACCAAGCCGGGATTGGTTGAACACCAATCTTGGATTGGTGCATACCACCCGAGCCCGGGCGAAAATCAGGTCCTGGTTTATTCACCAGGATCATGAACATAATCTGATCCAGGGAAAAGCCCTGTTGGAACGAGAACTGCGGCGATTGGATCTAATGTCCTTTGACCTGGATGTATTAGCCAAAGTACTCGATTTTCGTTCTGTAAATGATTTATATATTGCACTCGGGTGCGGCAATCTTTCCATGGGACGGGTGATTCGTCAGATTAGCGAGATGGCACCGGAAGTTGATGACACCCTGATTCCCAAGACTTTGGCACCTACGCCTGGCACTCCCACTGGAATTGCAGTTACAGGCATGAAGGGATTATTGACGAATATTGCACAATGCTGCACTCCGGTTCCAGGTGATGCCATTGTCGGGTATATTACCCGCGGACGGGGAGCAACCATTCATCGTGTTGATTGTCCAAATGCGGTCAGCCTGCAAGATCACAGCCCGGATCGAATAATCCAAGTTTCATGGGGTGAACCTGAAAAAACTTATCAGGTCCAAATTCAAGTCAGAGCATATGACAGGCAAGGTTTAATGATGGATCTGTCATCCATCCTGGATTCAGAAGGAATTAATTTACGGGATATTAAAATGAATCTCTCCCACAACCTGGTAAATATTCACTTGCAGGTGGACATCAAGGACATGGCGCAACTCAGCCGGGCTCTGATACGGATCGAAAATATTCCCAATGTTATGGAAGCCCATCGTGTTAAACCCGGATAACCAATCTGTCGAAATTTCTTTACCAAAAGCGAAGGTTAAGGTAAAATCGCACGCACTAACAATTACTGGAGATTTTAAGCTGCAAGTCGCAATGAACTCCAAACCGATATGGGAGGATGGCTATGACCAAGATACGATGCAGATATATTGATTGTGGATTTTTGGATGAAGGGTATTGCTCTGCTGCATTGGTGGAATTGGATCTGGATCAGGGATGTTTAACCTATGCCCCAACCGCTGAAGCTATTCCAGAAGATGATTGGGATGAGGAAGAAACAGAAGAGGAATGGGAGGAATTGGAAGACGAAGAGGAAGATGAAGACTTGTGGCTGGATGAAGAGGACGAAACGGAAGATTGAATAATTCCGAAGTAAAAAAGAACCTCAAACACAACTTCATCGTTAATATATTGGATGGGGGATTCTTTGGATTTGCTCTCGGATTTACTTCTTTTGGAACCATTTTGCCATTGTTTGTCTCCAATTTAACAGAATCAGCCGTTCTCATCGGGTTGATTCCTGCCATTCACAATGTCGGCTGGCAATTTCCACAATTATTTACAGCCAGATGGATTGCCAGAATGCGAAAATTAAAGGGATGGATTCTGCTCCTGACTATTCAGGAACGGCTGCCTTTTTTATTCTTGGCTTTGGTGGCATGGTTTCTTTATTCCAGTCATCCAACTTTAGCCCTGGTTTTTACATTTCTCCTGCTCATCTGGCAGGGTCTGGGTGGGGGGGTTACGGCAAATATCTGGCAAATTTTAATGGGCAGGATCATACCTGGTAAGTTTAGAGGTAGATTTTTTGGTCTTCAATCCGCAGCAGCCAATCTTCTTTCCAGTGTGGGAGCAGTTGCCGCTGGTATTATTCTTGAAAAATTGGAATCACCACTGGATTTTACAATTTTGTTTTCCCTGACCACATTATGGATGGTGTTTTCCTGGTACTTTCTCAGCCTGACTCGTGAGCCGGATGTTCCGGTTGAAATAAACAATCCAATCTCAGAATCCCTCGGAACCAAAATACGGATGGCTCTCCATAAGGAACCATCGTTTTCCTGGTTTTTACTTTACCGCATGTTATATCAGC
>CALMHE010000026.1 GCA_937863865.1 uncultured Anaerolineaceae bacterium
GCTCAGCGCTGATTTGTGATGGATTCGAAGCCTTGATTGGTGCCATTTATCTCAATGGTGGGATTGATGCCGCCCGCGAGTTTATGGAACCATTCCTTTTGGGAGTGGCGGATGAAATTCTAATCAATCGACGCAACGAAGATCCCAAAAGTAAATTACAAGAGTGGGCGCAGGGAGAGGGAATGGGATCCCCCCGCTATGAAACAGCCAGCGCGGTTGGTCCGGATCATTTAAAGAAATTCGAAATTATTGTGATTATTGGCGGTCAGGTTTACGGCAAGGGAACGGGTTTAAACAAACAAACCGCTGAAAAAGCTGCTGCGCGGGCAGCCCTGGAACGATTGGGATTATTGGTGTAACGCATGCTGCAACGGTTGAAATCCCTTGAATTGCACGGTTACAAGACATTTGCCACACGCTCAGTATTTGAATTCCCAGGGCAGATTACTGCCATCGTGGGACCCAATGGATCAGGCAAATCAAATATTGCGGATGCCCTGCGCTGGGTGTTGGGAGAACAGTCCTACTTGCTGTTGCGTGGACGAAAAACAGAGGACATGATTTTTGCCGGCTCGGAACAGCGTCCACGGGCTGGAATGGCACTGGCAAATATTACTTTTTATAATAACGACGGCTGGCTTCCCATCGATTACTCGGAAGTATCCATCAGCCGCCGGGCGTACCGGGATGGTGACAATGAGTATGTTCTCAATGGGCAACGGGTACGTTTGAAGGAAATCAATGAATTATTGGGGCAATCCGGGCTCTCAGAACGCACCTATACGATCATCGGGCAGGGTCTGGTGGATGCTGCCCTGTCACTCAAACCGGAAGAACGGCGGAGATTCTTTGAAGAAGCGGCGGGAATTGGATTGTACCGTTCCCGGCGTGAGGAATCTCTGAATCGGCTTGAAGCAACCCAGCGTAACCTGGAACGGGTCCAGGATATTCTGGGTGAACTGGAACCCCGCCTGAAAAGCCTGGAAAGACAGGCGCAAAGAGCATCCGAACATGAACGGATATCTGCGGACCTCAAGGTCCTGTTGCGCGAGTGGTATGGTTATCACTGGCACCGGATTCAAAAGGAAATCGAAAAAGCGCGCGAAGTTGTGCGGCTCCAGGAGATGAAATTGGAGCAGGCACGGCACAAGCTGGAAGGGGTTGAGCAATCCCTGGACGTGGTTCGAAAGCAGATGATTGATCTGCGCTCGAAGTTGAACATTTGGCATTCCGAATTGTCGGGATTCCATTCGGAATGGGAAAAGACAAGCCGGACTCTGGCAGTGCTGGAAGAAAGACAGCGGGCATATATCAGCCAGGAACAAACTTTGCAAAATGACCTGGCAAGATTACAGGAGGAAGAAAGCAGCCATGACCTGCAATGGCAACAAGCCCAGAAAGAACATGAACGCCTGACTGTTGAATTTACTGAAGCCCGGAATCAGCTGGATTCGGTCCGCAAAACGTTAATGACCAGGCAGCAGGATAGACAACAATTGGAAAAGGTGCTCCAGGAGCAAAGGAGACTGGTGGTTCAGGCGGAAACCAGGCTGGTTCAATCCAAAGCCCACCTGAATGAATTGCAGAATCGTTTGGAATCTTTGAAACGCAGCCATCAACTCATTCTCGAGGAACAAGCCGGGGCAGCTGACTCCCTGCAGTCAGCGGAGGAGCAGCATCATCAAGCAGAAGCCGCCAGGCAGGAAACTGATCGGGCGGTGCATCAGGCTGAAGAACAACTTGCCAGTGGGCAGGATGCATTACATGAATTGGAAACCCGACGTAAAGAACTCCTGGATCTGCAATCCCGATTGGGGGCACAGCGCTCAAGGTTGAGGGCACAGTTGGAAGTGTTGGAACAGGCAGAAAAGTCATTGAGCGGTGTGAACCAGGGTTCACGCACAATCCTTGAGGCGGTGAAATCAGGCAGGTTGAAGGGGGCGTACAAGGTCATCCATGAATTGCTGGATGTTCCAGCTGAACTGGAAACAGCAATTGCCGCCGCCCTGGGGGAAAGCCTGGATGGCATCTGGCTGGCAGGAGGGGGCAACCCCGAACAGGTGCTGGCGTTCCTGGAGGAAAACAGTAAAGGTCGGGCGGTTATTTATCCCCAGGAATGGGCTCAGACTGCAATTCTAAGTCATCTCGAGGATGCAGATTGTTTGGGATCAGCAGCAGATCTTGTGCACGCTGCTCCTGAAAACAGGGAGCTTGTCAATTGGTTGTTGGGTCAGGTTGTGATTATCAGACACCGAAATGCAGCCCGACGGATTCTCGCCTTGTTACCTGCGACAGCAAAAGTTGTCACCTTAAAGGGAGAAGTTTTTCTGGGCAATGGAGTGGTGATTGCCGGGCAGGAAAGCCGCTCCGGTGTGGCAGGCAGAACACGCCAAAAAAGGGAAATCAGCGAGGAACTGGCTAAAGTTGAAGATGATTTACACAGTCAAAACTCAATATTAAGTGATGTGGAGCAAAAATTAAATCAATTGCGCCAGGAGCAGGGTGAACAACAAAATATCCTGACTGCTGCCAGGCGATTACAGAATCAGGCAAATCAAAAAGTACAACAAGCCACCCTGGGATTGGCTCAGGTGAAACAAAAAATTAAATGGGAGACCGACCAGCGTCAAAACCTGGAGGAACAAATCCGCCGAACCTCAACTGAGATGGAGAGCGGGGGGTCTGAGATTCAGGCACTCATGGATGAGATCCAAAAACATCGCGAGTCAATCCAGGAGCTGATTGGGAAACTGAATGAACTTCCGACCGACGAATTTCAAGAACAGGTTGTTCTGTGGCAGACAACGACTGCCGTATCTGAAAAGGCTGTCATTAACGCAGCCAACCGGGAGGAAGAATATCGCAAGGCATTGGAATCCCGCCGCCAGCTTCAGCAGGCAGTTCAGCAGCGTGAAAAGGGATTGGTAAAAGCAAAGGAAGAATTAATCCTGGAACAACAATCCCTGATGGAACAGGAAAAATCCTTAAACGAACAGATATCCAGAACACAGATATTAATTCAACCGGCTGAAGAAGAAATGAGGGGTCTGGATGAACGATTTTCCCAGGTCCAGGATGATCAGATTTCCGCCCAGCAGGCGGTGAGCGTGGCTGATCGACATGCAACCCAGGCACAACTGGAGTATTCGCGCCTGCGTGAAAACTTTGATTCCCTCCAACGCCGCATTGAGGATGATTTTGGTCTGGTGGATTTTGAATATGCATCCACCGTTTCCGGACCGACACCTCTGCCATTGGAGGGGATGGTATCGGAATTACCGATGGTTGTTGAACTTGCCCCGGAAGTGGAGGAAAATATCAACCGGTACCGGG
>CALMHE010000027.1 GCA_937863865.1 uncultured Anaerolineaceae bacterium
GATGGCTGGACCTGCCGGGATGAGCGCTGCCGAGGATTGAAACCGGTTGGGCTTCGTATCGGTGGCGCGGCTGATGGCGCCGAAGTACAGGCTGCCGATGGCAATTCCAACCAGGACGCAAAGCAGCCAAATCCCCACTGCAAAACCTGTCGAACCCAACTGAAGTGAAACCTGTAAATCAGCCAGGGGTGAGTCAGAGGGATTGATCACTGACATCAGGCTGGGCAAACCGATTGGCAGGGTGCTCAGGGTGTTGAAGAGATTGAAATTCTGGAGGAATTCAGAAAAGAGCTGTTGTGAACTTTTCAAACCATCAAGTTGGGTGGGTGAGGCAAAACCCAACAATAGATTAAATGCCTCATCCACACCGGGTTTTAAAAGCTTGTACAACCGCAGGTGCGGACCCAGCCACAGGAAGAGATCCAGGATTAACGGGGGCAGGATCAGGTAGATGTGGCTGGCAACCGTGTTGAATCCCATTGTTAAACTGGGAATCAACCTCGGGCGGGATTCAATGGGTACCTCTTTAATCTCGCTCATACCGAATGTTAATTTTACCATACCCTGGCATTCCGGGTCGAATCCCTTCCCCCACCTTCCGGCTGAGGGTACAATAACAACATGGAACTGGAAGAGCACCGGCATGTTCCGGATACCGACCGCCTGTCAATTGTGGCGGCGATGGTTTTATTGACCTATGCATTGATCCCATTCGTAAAATTACCGGACACACTGTTTAATTTTGGCATATTTGGCGCCATTTTCAGTTTGAAATTTAATTTTTCCACCCTGATGTCCCTGGCAGCCGCCCTGCTGGCAGCCACCGGAGCCAGCTGGCTGCTGGAATCTCATCCCCATCCCCAAGCCGGTTCCATGTTCAACCACTGGATCCTGCCCGCCCTGACTGCCTGGGTGATCGGTGTTCCGCTTACGTCGCTGGAGGTGGGGGCTCAATGGTGGGCGGTATTCACATTGGGCGGCGTCCTGTTTGTGCTGGTGTTGGTGGCGGAGTATATCGTGGTGGATGCGGCGGATATCCGGCACGGACCGGCGGTGATGGGATTGACGGCGGTATCGTTTGCCTTGTTGTTAATCCTGATGATTGCTGTCAAGGCTGCCGGAATACGGCTTTACCTCCTGCTGCCGGCGATTGTCATTCCCCTGGGATTGGTTGCCCTGCGGACCTTATATCTGCGTCTGGGGGGACGCTGGCAGCCTGTCTGGGCAATCGGAATTGCAGTCGTTGTGGGGCAGCTGGCGTTGGGTCTTCATTACCTGCCGGTACAACCAGTCCGCTTTGGCTTGATCCTGCTGGGTGCTGCCTACGCCCTGACCAGCCTGGCAGGCGGTCTGGCTGAGGAGCAGCCGCGTCCAACTGCCTGGGTGGAACCGGTGGTCATGCTGGGGGTCATCTGGCTGCTGGCATGGCTGATCGCCCGGTAGGATGGATGGAGTTGCTGATCCTTAATGAATCCCTCCTGAAGGAGATGAAGGCGGATGTCTGCCGGTGCCTGCCGGATGAAGCCTGCGGATTAATCGGGGGACGGGGGGAGCAGGGGAGGATGGTTCTGCCGGTGAGCAATACACTCCAAGGCGGCACCCGTTTTTATATGGATCCGCAGGGATTGGTTGAGGCAATCCTGAAAATTGAATCTGCCGGCATGGAGGTTGTGGGTATTTATCATTCCCACCCGCGGGGTCCGGCTGTTCCATCCGCAACGGATGTGCAGGAACATACCTGGCATGAAGCCGTGACGCTGATCTGGTCGCCGGAAGAGAATGGCTGGCAGGTGCGGGCATTTCTGATTGGGGATCATGACTGGCGGGAAATCATGCTCTGCGTGGATCAGGACGCAACTTTCCTGGCGGGTGAGGGTTGTTAAACCTGTCAGGATCATTAATTGGGACATCAGGAGATATGGTCGGTTCGATTATCGCAGTTTTATTGCTGAGTTATTTCATTGGGGGATTGCCCTTTGGGTGGCTGGTTGTCAAAATTGCCAACGGACGTGATATCCGCTCCGTTGCCAGCGGGCGCACCGGTGGAACCAATGCACTGAGGGCGGCTGGCTTCCTGGCAGGTTTATTGACAGCTGGGATCGATGTGTTGAAAGGCGTTTCCACTGCCTGGCTGGTGAGCTGGCTGGGTCCGGAAAGCGTCTGGCTGCGGATGGCTGCACCCTTGGCGGCGATTGTGGGTCAATTATTTCCCATCTACATGTTGGAACGCCGTGCAGACGGCAGACTGCACATCCGGGGCGGCGGTGCGGGTGGGGCGACCACCCTGGGTGGCGCCATAGCCCTTTGGAATCCATCTGCCTGGATCATCCTTCCAGTGGCTGCCCTGGTGTACGTGTTTGTCGGTTATGCCAGCCTGACGACCATCAGCATCGCGGTGATTGCGCTGGGTATCTTTGTGGTGAGGGCTGTGGCTGGGGTCGGTCCCTGGCAGTACATCCTTTTTGCCATGGGAGCGGTCATCCTGGTATTTTATGCTCTGAAACCCAATCTTCAACGCCTGCGCGCTGGAACGGAACGTAGAGTGGGGTTGCGGGCATATCTGCATGAGCGCCGGACAGAAAATACAAAAAACTAAAAATTTATTTTACAGATCCTCTTCCAGGGGATCTTTTTTATCAGTCTGGATGTCACCAGTGGATTCGCTGCGAATCTGTTGGTACAGGAAACGGATGTTCCGCTTGTGCAATTCATTCGCCAGACCACCCAGCAGCACCCGGCTCTTGCCGCATGATTCGATATCGATTGCATGGAGGGCATCAACCACGTTGCGCCGCCGGGCTGCCTGCCGGACTGCCTTACGAACTGAGGAAATATACGCCAGGTTGTTTTTCACTGCATCGTCAATCTCACCCCGCAGGACGATATCTCCGTGCCCCTGGATGATGTTTTCCAAACCCATTTTTCCAATCTTTTTAATGGTGGTGGTCATTTCATCCGGATCGCCATCCACCATGTAAGGCAGGGGCAAAAATACATCCCCGGCGAATAAAACCCGGTCTTCTTCCACCAGCACGGAAATGCCATCATAACTGTGACCGGGAGTTGTAAACATGTCGAGGGTCTTTTTCCCAACCCGCAGTGTGATGGTCCCCTGGGAAAATGTGATATGAGGATGTATCATCTTGACCTGGCGGTAGATGGGATTTTGTTTCTTTGCAGCTTCAAGTGATGCATTGCCCCGGGTCATCAACTCCATCCGGCAGGCGGTACTGGATATCACGGTTGCGCCGGGGAAGAAGCAATTTCCCCAGGAATGATCTGCATGGTAATGGGTATTAATCACATAGCGGACTGGAACCCCCAGTGAGCTTTCAATAAAATTACGAATTTCAAGTGATTCATCCGGGAGGGCGAGTGTGTCAATCATGACTGCCCACTGCGGACCGATGACCGCCCCTGCGGTTACCTGGGCGTAAACATCACTTTGAAACCAATAGACATTTTCTGAGACGCGTTCCCGCTGCATAAGTTAACCCTGGTTGGTGGAATTCCCTGCGGCATATTTCCGCATACAGATACCAAGAATAGCATAAACGCGATTAAAAGTCAAAAAAAGGTGATTTTTGCAAGTGGAAATGGTGCAAATTAACCGGTCAACATTCATCCCAATAAACCAAAACTCCAGACCCTGATGACAAGCCTGGAGTATTGTGATCAGATTTTGGGGTTTTAATAGGGGGGATTGTCCGAGGGCGGGGGTGGATTATCCTCACCACCTTCCTCTGTTTTTTCGGTTTCATCCGGTTTGTGCCTGCGCAGGAAGGCTGGCAGGACAAGTGGTTTTCGCAGGAAGGCTGGTGGAACCAGTGGTCTGGTTAGGAAGCCCGGAGTGGGGATGATGCCGCGCCGCATCAGGTAATAGC
>CALMHE010000028.1 GCA_937863865.1 uncultured Anaerolineaceae bacterium
ACCACATACACAGGTTGAGATATCCGGTCTTCTTCCAGCCGAAATTATCAACCGCTATCAAATCCTCTCCCATGATGCCGATGACACGTCAAACCTTGTGTATTTGGGGACAACCTTGAGAGGTACGCCTGTTCATGCAAACAAAATATTCATGCAGGCTGATTTACGAATTGTTTGTGGAAATATTGAACCACATCATTTCATGGGTTTTTCCGGGGGTGTGAAATCAGCAGCAATTGGTCTGGCGGGCAGGGAGACCATTACGAAAAATCATTCCTGGTTATTGCATCCGTGTTCAATACCAGGAGAATACCATCGTAATGAGACACGTCAGGATGTGGAAGAAATTGGGCAAATGATGGATATCCATTATGCCGTGAATGTTGTATTAAATAACTCAAAGCAAATCGTTCGTTCTTTTTCTGGTTCTCCTGTTGGGGTGATGAGCGCCGGAATGGAAAGTGTCATTAAAAATTGCCAGACCCCAATAGCCGACCAGTATGATATTGTCATTGCCTCACCCGGAGGGCATCCGAAAGACATCAATTTTTACCAGGCGCAGAAAGCAATCACCCACGCCTCACTCATAACAAGGGATGGCGGAACCGTGATCCTCGTAGCTGCTTGTCCTGAAGGAATTGGCAGTGATCGATATGAAAGGTTCATGTATGATCTTCATAGCCATCAGGAAGTATTGGAAAAATTTAAAAACCAAGGATTTGAAATTGGTCCACATAAAGCTGTTCAAATTGCCATGCGGGCTTTGAAAATGGATATACTGGTTGTTTCAGCAATGGATCCAAAAGATGTCCGATTATTACTGCTGAATTATGCCCCCACCCTTGATCAGGCAATCCAGTCGGCTCTGCATAAACGGGGGGAGAATCCAAGGATTGCCATCCTGCCGAAAGCTACCAATACCATGCCGGTTCTGGTTGAATCATAAATCCGGTTATAATAAACTTGAAAAGGAGCACGCCATGACTGAAACCAAATATTCAACTGGAAAAACCACCATCGCACCTGAGGTATTGGTGTCCATTGCCCGACTAACCGCTTTGGGGATTGAGGGTGTGAGCCGGCTGGCAATCTTGCCCGTGGATGTCGGTCCAATTTTCCGTAATCCGGAGCGGGAAGGGGTTCGGATTGAAGTCATTGGTAATCTTGTTAACGTTGATGTTTATGTGGTTATTCAGCGCGACTTTAATGTTCGGGATGTGGCAAGAGCCATTCAATCCCAGGTGACTCGTGCAATTTCCGAGACGGTGGGGATGGAAGTTGGAAGAGTCAACATCCACGTTGAAGATATCGATTATTCCGAGTCCAAATCCTGATCCATGAAATCAAGAACAAAGGCACGCTGCATCGCGTTGCAGGTTCTCTACGAGTGCGACCTGACATCCCATATGCCCGGGGATGTTCTGACACGCAACCTGGAAGAAGCTGATTTTACACCGGTATTACAGGAGTTTGTAAGGAATATTGTTGTTGGTATTCTTCCCATTCGAGAACACCTGGATCAGATCATTGCCCAACATGCCCCCGAATGGCCGCTTGACCAGGTTGCCGTAATTGACCGCAATATCATTCGAATTGCTCTTTGGGAATTTGCGGTGGAAGGCTGCACACCATTAAAGGTCGCAATCAACGAGGCGATTGAGTTGGCAAAATATTACGGCTCCGATAGTACCCCCCGGTTTGTTAATGGTGTGCTGGGATCCCTTGCAGAACGGCAGCTTGAAATTCGTCAATATTTTCTCCACTTATCTGGAAGTTAATTTCATCCATTTTGATATCCACCGGGTAGGGGTTTTATGCAGAAAAAGACGATTCATTTGTTCCTGGCTTTTTTCCTCCTTACATCAATCAGTGCCTGTACAATTTCACCAACCATTCCTCCAGAAATAAAAACCCCTACTGCACCCAATCCAGTTACGGTTCCATATTTGCCCCTTGTTGAAGCGGATTTTTGGGTAACTGTACCGGAAACGGAGGGGTTTCAAAAAATATATCTGGATATATTGGATGAGATTACAGGATTGTCTTTTAATATTGCACGATATGAAATGCAATGGGTGGATACGAACCGGTATCAATTACGAATACCGGTTCCAGATGGATCTGTAATTAAGTACAGGTATGTATTGGAGAAAGAGACACTTTTGCAGGAAACCAACATCCCTGGTGATACGATCAGGTATCGCCTTTTATATGTCAAAGGTGCAACAACGACAACGGATATCGTGTCATCGTGGAAAGGCGCAAGTAATATTTCCATACCGGATCATGGCTTTATTCAGGGTGTTATTACTGATTCTGCCACCCAAATGGGCATTCCCGGAATATTCATTTCTGCAGGCGGTGTATCAACAATATCTCTGGCGGATGGCTCTTTTGTACTGCCCAACCTGCCGGTGGGTAATCAAACCATGGTGGCTGTATCCATGGATGGCGCCTACCACCCATACCAGCAAGGTGCGATTATAGCCCCCAATGCGGGGACTCCTGCACAAATTCAGATGTCTCAAACGGAATATGTCAATGTTACTTTTCACGTCTCTCCCCCTGAAGATGGATTGAAAGGGATCCCGGTCAGAATTGTTGGAAACCTCCTTTCTCTTGGAAATACTTTTGGGGGTCTTGATTCGGAGTTTAGTGTCATCGCTGCCAGAGCTCCAAAATTGCAGTATGACGAGAAGGGTTCATACTCTGTAACATTATCCTTACCTGTTGGGTATGATCTTCGATATAAATATTCACTGGGGGATGGTTTTTGGAATTCGGAACATTATGCGAATGGTAATTTTAGAACCAGGCAAGTTATTGTGCCTGATAGGAATATTGATATTTATGATGAGATCGAAACCTGGAAGTACGGTCAATCAGCTCCGGTTCGATTTACTGTCCAGGTGCCTGTGGAAACGCCAGTGACAGATACTGTATCCATCCAGTTTAAATATTCCTCATCAGACTGGATGATCCCCATTCCAATGTGGCAGATGGGGAACAATCGTTGGTCGTATATTCTTTACGGTCCCTTTCTAGACATGGGTAGTATGTATTACAGGTATTGCCGAAACGACCAATGCGGAACCGCAGATGATGCATCCACTGTAGGTTGGGATGCATCTGGTCTTCCTTTTCATACAAACAAGCTGCAACAGGATTTTCAAGATACAGTGGATCGCTGGATTTGGGTGGAATCATCAAAATCATCCACACAGGTGGTTGCTTCTGAAATTACTGCGCGGGGTGATCAATTCTGGGCTGGTGTTGAATATGTCCCGCTATATCATTCCACATGGCTTGCTTACGAATCTTGGGC
>CALMHE010000029.1 GCA_937863865.1 uncultured Anaerolineaceae bacterium
AAAACACAAGCGAAAAATAGGGTGTGGCGAATATATACCCACTGAAGACCTCTCTTATCAGGGCGCTCACCGCGAGTTGTGCAGCCACACCCCACATGTCTATATGTTTGTTTTTATCAGCCCGGTGTTGGCGCGTGGTGTGCGATAGAAGATACAACCACGAGATAAAAATGGAGAAACCCACCACCCCGGTTTCACTTAATAGACGAATCCACAGGCTTTTTGTGTTTGGGATGATATCAGATTGGTAAATCAGATTGCTGATTTCAGGCATTGACCAGCCGTAGGCAGGCATCTTTTCCAGGAAGAAAAATCCTGTATTTCCTAAACCCACTCCCAACCATGGGTGATCTGTAAAGACCTCCCATCCGGCTTGCCAAAAAATAACGCGCTCAGCAAAATGGAGACGATTGGCAATCTGGGCGGCACTTCCCATATAACTTGTCGGGTTGAGGAATTCAGCCATCCGCGGGTCATGGCGGCTGATAATTTTGGCGGCACTAAAAAATATTGCCAGATATGTAATGATCAATAGACCGTACATTCCCAATGTGAGGAGCGAACGGGTGAGTACTTTGGTGGCAGACATGTGCCAAAGTTTCTCCACTTTCGAACATAACCATGCCACAAGTCGTCGATTGGCAAGGAATAAGAGGTATGCTACGGTCAGTAAAAAAGCAAGCAAACCCACCCGCGAAATTGAAAGAACGAGAATGACGACTCCACAGACGAGCAGGATATTTTCAATGGTAATCCCAATCAAGCGAAAGCGATGAGCGGATGACTTTTTTACAGTTGCCGCCAGCCAGAGTGGAAGGTACAACATGTTTAATTGATGGGCGAGCCAGGATGGTTCGTATGCCAGACCGGTCACACGTCCTGGATAAAGTCTCTGACTGACAGAAACCAGTGATTGGATTTGATAAAACCAGCCGGGATATGCGGAGTTTGCAAACCAGAAAACAGCCTGGAGCGCAGACCATGCAAGGATGACCACTCCACTCCAGTTAATCCATTTCAGCCACCGGTTTACTCTGCCATGATCCAATGGATAACTTGCAGAGAGGATGTAAAGCAATACTCCAATCGACAAGGTGCTGAATGTACTGAATTCATTTTGCCATAAGGAAACATTACGAAAGGTGGGTATTCTGATAAATGCAGCCGATAACATTGAAATCAAGGCTGCAAGGATAAAAAATAATAATGGGATAATTTGGGATGGAAGATGGGTTCTTTTGATAATTGTCGGGATTAACCAGGTTAACACGAGGAGCAGCAGAATCAACAAGGAGGGAGGGGATACCATCGTACCCCCAACCAGGCGGGACACGATGGGAAGGCTGGTGAATGGTAGCAGAATGATGAGAGCGAACCAGCAAATTTCCTCCCATGAAGAAAATATTCGCTTAATCACAATGAGGATTCCTGAACAATTTATCCAGTAATGGACTGTTGACTACACCAATTCCGATCAGAAAACCAATCATCATTCCCGCCAGCAGCAGAGTTCCATGTTGATTTTGGATGGGTTTGACAGGTACTGAAGCCGGATCTCCCGGTTGGTAAATGATTCCGGGGATAATTCCACCGCTTGATTTTTTTTCCTGATAAATTATGGCACCAATTTGGGAAATTTTCTCCTGGAGGGATTCCATGGTTTCATTGCCACATGTGTTATACGCCGGGCTGATGGGAACCATCTGTTCAAGGCAACCGGTAAGAGAATCAAGATACCTTTGTTGGGATTCTGCCAGTAATGCATGGGGGAAAAGAGTATCCAAACGTTGAATTGAAACCTCCGCCCAAATGTCAGCCAGGCGGGCGGCAGATGAAGGATTCTGGTGACGTACCCTCAGAAACCAGATATTGGACTTGCGTTCGTTGGCAGTCAGTTCAATGAATTTTCCCGTTTCGAAATGGATATCTTCAGCATCCGCTCTGGCAGCCACTTCATCGAGCACCTGTTTGGAATTGATATGATAAATCACGGTTAATATTGCTTGATCCCGTTCCAATTCAGTAAGGCGACCGGTACGGGTGAAATCTATACTGATTTCCAATTGGGCGGTGGCTTCGTAAATCGGTGGGTTAAGTCGAAATATGATATCCCCACCAATTGATCCCAAAATCATTAGAATGACAATTATCCACCAGTAATGAATGGATTTCGTTAATGATTCGCCCGGTGAAAAATTTGTCATTGTTGATATCTCGACATTCCATCGTGAAAATTCGTGTTGCAGGGTTATTATACTCAAATCAGCCGGGAATGGTTCGTGCATATATTTTTATAAATGGATGAAAAAAGAAAATTAATAAATTAACTGTTGATACGAAACGGATAATTAATGTACAATTAAATAATTGTGATTATTGATTACACCTCAGGTAGATCATGAGTAGAATAAAATTTTATCCATTAAAATTAACCGGTATGATTCAAATTGATCCCTTCTGTGCTGAAGATTCGCGGGGATTCTTCATGGAAACCTTTCAACATGAAGAGTATCAGGCTGCTGGATTGCCGACTACTTTTGTCCAGGATAATCATTCCGGCAGTCATCGGGGAATACTGCGGGGTCTGCATTATCAGATCCAACAACCTCAGGGAAAACTGGTTAGGGTGGTTGCTGGTGAGGTTTTTGATGTGGCTGTCGATTTACGGCGGAACTCTTTAACATTTGGTCAATGGCATGGGATTTACCTGTCCAGCCAAAATAAAACCATGCTCTGGATTCCACCCGGGTTTGCACATGGATTTTATGTACTGAGTGAGTGGGCGGAATTTATTTATAAGACGACCGATTATTATGCACCTCAATGGGAACGAACACTCTTGTGGAATGATCCGGTGCTGGCAATTCAATGGCCATTGATTGATGGATGCCCGCCGCAAGTTTCAACCAAGGATGCAGCGGGAATACCCTTCCAATCCGCTGAGGTATATGAAGACCTGTAAGGAGCTTTCATGAAAAACGTGTTAGTGACAGGCGGAGCTGGTTTTATCGGATCAAATTTTGTGCGTTACCTGCTAAAGAATCAACCGGATGTCCAGATTTACAACCTGGATGCCCTGACATACGCCGGCAGTCTCCTAAACCTGGAGAATCTTCCTGATCCAGCGCGCCATCATTTTATCAAAGGTGATATTTGTGACCGTAAGTTGGTCGATGAATTATTGCACAGCCATTTAATTGAGACCGTTGTCCATTTTGCAGCAGAAACGCATGTGGATCGCTCGATAACAGGTCCCGGGTTGTTTATCCAAACCAATGTCATCGGCACCTACACCCTGTTGGAAGCCTGCCGCCAGGCGTGGCTGCTGGATCAAACCATCCCTGTTACAAACGCCAGATTTCATCATATCTCAACCGATGAGGTTTTTGGCACGCTTGGTCCTGGAGATCCACCCTTCAATGAACAGACTCCTTATGCTCCACGGTCCCCATATGCAGCATCCAAGGCTGCCAGCGATCACCTGGTGCGGGCGTATATGCATACCTATCAATTTCCTGCCACCATCAGCAACTGTACAAACAATTATGGTCCCTGGCAGTTTCCGGAGAAATTAATTCCATTGATGATCCTGCATGCCCGTGATGGCAAATCCCTGCCGGTATATGGTGATGGTCAACAAGTGCGGGATTGGCTTTACGTGGAGGATCATTGTGAAGCCATCCTGAAAGTAATCCTAAAAGGCAGGTGTGGGGAGACATATGCCATTGGAGGTGACAATCAACCGCCCAATCTACAGATAGTAGAGACAATCTGTGAGATCATGGACGAAATCCGGGGGGATTCTCCCTGGGTTCCCCATCGACAATTGATTCAGTTTGTTGCGGACCGACCCGGACATGACCGGCGTTATGACATGGATATTTCCAAAATTCGCAGGGAACTGGAATGGCAGCCGACCCGAACGCTTGCTTCCGGTTTGTTGGAAACTGTCAAATGGTATCTGGATCACCCTGGCTGGGTGGAGGCAATCGTCCGTGAATCGGATTATGAGAGCTGGCTGCGCCGGAATTATGACGAGCACGGGAGGGGAAAATGAAGGGTATTATTCTGGCTGGAGGTAAGGGTACCCGACTGTATCCCATTACCATTGGTGTCAGTAAACAAATGCTGCCTGTTTATGACAAGCCGATGATTTATTATCCGCTCTCCATGCTGATGCTATCGGGTATAAGAGAAATTCTGGTAATCTCCACACCAGTGGACATATCTGGTTATCAACGCTTGTTAAAAGATGGGACTCAATGGGGATTATCTTTTAAATATGCGGTACAAACCGAACCGCGCGGCTTGGCGGAGGCGTTCATCATTGGTGAACAGTTTATCGGCAACGATTCAGTCTGCATGATCCTGGGAGACAACCTGTTTTATGGGCATGGACTACCGGAATTACTGCGCAAGGCGGCTGGATTGACCAGTGGGGCAGTCATATTTGCCTACCCGGTGCGCGATCCGGAACGCTATGGTGTGGTGGAATTTGATGATGATCATCGAGCTCTCAGCATCGAAGAAAAGCCCAAAAATCCCCGCTCCAATTATGCCGTACCCGGCATTTACTATTACGATAACCAGGTTGTGGCAATGGCAAAAGGGTTAAAGCCATCCGCCCGGGGAGAAATTGAAATTACCGATCTCAACCGGATGTACATGGAGCAGGGGCAGCTCAGCGTGCAGGTTTTGGGGCGGGGAGTGGCATGGCTGGATGCCGGCACCCATGAATCATTATTACAGGCATCCATGTATGTCCAGACCCTTGAGGAAAGGCAGGGGATGATGATCTCCTGTCCCGAGGAAATTGCTTATCGGATGGGTTTCATTGACCGTGAACATCTCGTTCAACTGGCAGAAAACCTGGCAAGCAACTCCTATGGAGCGTATCTGTTAAAACTTGCTACCGGCAAATTGGATTAGGCGGGTGACTGATGCGGATATTATTGCTGGGAAACCAGGGTCAACTGGGATGGGAATTACAGCGATGCATGGCGCCGCTGGGTGAGTTGATGGCAATGGATTACCCGGATGTGGATTTCACCCATCCAGAAACATTAAAAGCTGTTGTTCGGGAGGTTCGACCACAGATCCTGGTGAATGCTGTTGCCTATACAGCCGTGGACCGGGCTGAGAGGGAACCCGAAGTGGCGAATCTGTTGAATGCGATCGGTTCGGGTGTGCTGGCTGAAGAATGCCGCCAGATTGGTGCATTGATGGTCCATTATTCCACGGATTATGTATTTGACGGGATGAAAGGATCTCCCTATACTGAAGCGGATCCGCCCAATCCCCAGGGAGTGTATGCAAAGACAAAACTGGATGGTGAGAAGCGGATCATGTCAGCTGGATGTGTTTGGTTTATCCTCAGGACCAGCTGGTTGTACAGCCTGCGGCGGGAAAATTTTGTTTTGAAGGTGTTGGAATGGGCGCGCAATAAAACCGTTTTGCGGGTTGCAGCGGATTTATTTGGCAGCCCCACCTGGGCGCGGCAGCTGGCGGAGTTGACAGCACAGATGCTTGCCCAAAGCCGGGGGGAACTGGATTGGCTTCAGGAACATTCGGGTTTATTTCATCTTGCCGGGGATGGTGCCGCCAGCCGGTTTGACCTGGCGAAGACTGTGCTGAATTATGACCCCCATCCGGAGGAATGGAGGATGGAAGAATTGCAGCCTGCCCTTGCTGCCGAGTTTCCTGCGCCGGGGTTCCGTCCAATGAATTCATCATTGAATTGCGATCGGTTTGAGCAGGTTTTTGGGCTCAGGCTGCCCGGATGGCAGGAAGCAGTACGGTTGTGTTTGGCTGAATTATGAAGTTATTCTTTTCCCGGTTTCAA
>CALMHE010000030.1 GCA_937863865.1 uncultured Anaerolineaceae bacterium
GTCCCTACGTTTAGGTGCGGTTTCGATCGATCATATTTTTGCTTCGCCATAAGATAATTGTCTCCTAAATGGTATGAATAATTGCTTAAGAACTTAATATTTTATCTGCAACCTGCACCGGTACGGGGGCGTAATGTTCATATTCCATCGAGAAGACACCCCTTCCCTGAGTGGCAGATCGTAGTTCTGTGGCATAGCCAAACATTTCCGCAAGCGGCACCAGTGCCCGCACCGCCTGTGCATTGCCAGGGCGAATATCAATGCCCAGAACTTCCGCCCGGCGGGCATTAATTTGTCCCAGCACATCGCCCAAAAATTCCGTTGGCATAACCAGTTCAACTTTCATGATGGGTTCCAACAGCACTGGATCTCCACGTTGAATGGCTTCACGGAATGCAAAAATGGCAGCCATCTTAAATGACATTTCGCTGGAATCAACTTCATGATATGAACCATCCACAACCGTGATCTTCAGATCTGAGACTGGAAAACCTGCCAACGGACCAGTCTCTGCTGCTTCACGCAGCCCTTTTTCGATTGATGAATGGAATTCGGAGGGAATGACACCACCCACGATTTTATTGGCGACAACAATACCGCCGCCCCGCTCAATTGGTTCCATCGTAATGACAACATGACCGTACTGCCCCCTGCCACCTGTCTGCTTGACATAACGGTAGCTTGTAGCCGGCACCGGTTTGGTGATGGTTTCCCGATAAGAAACCCGCGGGCGTCCGACATTCGCCTGGACATGAAATTCACGCATCATGCGGTCCACGATGACATCAAGATGCAATTCGCCCATCCCACGAATGATGGTCTGACCAGTATCTTCATCCACATGGACCTGGAAGGTGGGATCCTCTTCCGAGAGTTTGTGTAATGCCTCCGCCATCCGGTCCTGATCAGCCAGGGTTTTTGGTTCGATGGCGACAGAAATTACCGGCTCGGGGAATTGGATGGTTTCCAGAATGATCGGATGGTGCTGGTCGCAGAGGGTATCACCGGTAAAGCTTTCCTTTAAACCCAAAACAGCGCCAATATCTCCAGCTTTAATCTCAGTAACATCTTCCCGCCGGTCCGCGTACATCCGCAATAATCGACCAATCCGCTCACGCCGCTTGCTGTGTGAGTTGTATGCCATGACGCCGGAGACAACCTTGCCGGAATAGACCCGGAAATATGCCAATCGTCCCATGTAGGGATCGGTGACAATTTTGAAAACCAGCGCGCTCATCGGTTCGTCGATATCCGCATGGCGTTCCACTTCCTCATCCTTGTCCGGATCAATCCCCTTCACCGGTGGAATATCCAGGGGTGAAGGCAGATAATCCAGCACAGCATCCAGAATCAGTTGGACTCCCTTGTTTCGCAAGGATGTGCCGCAATACACCAGCGTGACCTTATTGGACAACACAAGGCGCCGGAGACCAGCTTTGAGTTCATCCAGGCTGATGGTTTCTCCATCCAGGAATTTCACCATCAACATGTCATCCAACCCGGCAGCCATTTCAACCAATTCAGCTCGTTTTTCGACCGCTTCCTGCTGTAATTCAACAGGAATCTCGACGATATCCATATCCTTGCCGAGGTTGTCATGCCAGAAGATGGCTTGCATGGTTAATAAATCAACAACCCCCCGAAAATCTGCTTCCTCCCCAATGGGAATCTGCATAGCGATGGGGACTGCCCCCAGGCGGTCACTGATGCTTTCGATGGTTCGTTCGTAGGATGCACCCACCCGGTCCATCTTGTTTACAAAACAGATGCGCGGGACTTCGTACCGATCCGCCTGTCGCCAGACGGTCTCACTCTGGGGTTCAACTCCCTGGACGGCATCAAAGACTACGATTCCACCATCCAACACACGCAGGCAGCGCTGGACTTCAGCAGTGAAGTCAATGTGCCCGGGAGTGTCGATGACATTGATGCGATAGCCTTTCCATTCTGCCGTAACTGCAGCTGAAACGATGGTTATTCCCCGCTCGCGTTCCTGAGGCATCCAATCCGTTACAGTGGTACCATCATCAACGGAACCCACCCGATAGGTCTTGCCGGTAAAGTACAAGATCCGCTCGGTCGTCGTGGTTTTTCCGGCGTCAATATGGGCAATAACACCAATATTTCGGTACCGCTCCAACGGAAACTCATCTGCCATGGAACACCTGTGGCAATAAACCTCTGTCTCCTAGAGACGATAATGGGAGAAGGCGCGGTTCGCCTCTGCCATTTTGTGGGTTTCCTCGCGCTTGCGCACCGAGGCACCCTGATTGTTGGCGGCATCCAGGATTTCACCGGATAATTTTTCAGCAAAGGATTTTCCGCCGCGTGAATTCGCAGCTGCCAGAATCCAGCGCATCGCCAGTGTAATCCGGCGATCCTGTGCGACTTCCATGGGTACCTGGTAGGTCGCGCCACCGACACGTCGGGGGCGGACTTCCATTTGAGGACCCACATTGCGCAACGCCTGTTCCAGCACATCAATCGGATGCTTGCCAGTTTTGGTCTGCACAATTTCAAGTGCATCATACATGATGCCCACTGCTGTGCTCTTTTTACCGCGGCGCAGCATGTGATGAATCATTGCAGTGACATAAACACTTTGATAGCGAATGTCCGGTTCAAATACCCGGGGTTCTGGTTTCGTTCGACGCATGAATGACTACTCCGTCTATTAATTCTGACTATTTCTTTGGGCGCTTGGTGCCATACTTTGAGCGACCCTGAGCCCGTTTGGTCACACCGGTTGTATCCAGCGTACCCTGAACAATGTGATAACGAACGCCTGGCAGATCCTTTACACGACCACCACGCACCATTACCACCGAGTGTTCCTGAAGTTGATGTCCTTCACCTGGAATGTACGCCGTTACTTCGATATTGTTGCTCAGGCGAACACGGGCGATCTTCCGCAAGGCGGAATTTGGTTTCTTGGGGGTCATCGTGCGGACCACAGTGCAGACACCGCGTTTCTGGGGTGCACCCTTCACCTGGTGGGTGCGCTTTTGACGAAACGAGTTAAAGGTGTACTGCAATGCCGGCGATTTGCTCTTGGCTCGCTTGGTTTGACGACCTTTGCGGATCAATTGGTTGATTGTGGGCACTTCCTTGCCTCCGTAAAAATTGGGGACGATTTCTCGCCCGGAAAAATAATCGATTCTTTCTCAATAAGGGAGGCCATCGCCTGCAGTGATGGCCTACCCGACGTCCAAAATTCGTGGGGAAGCGCGGCTCGCTTTATCCGGCTTCAGGGCAACGAAGGTTGATTATATCATCGGCTCCAACCATCGTCAAGACAAGCCTTCGTCATCTCCCAACCCGCCCACAGGACCGCCCAGGTCCAGGAAGCCCGTGGTGGTTTTGGGAGGACGAACCCGTTCCTCATCTTTGCCAAACCGGATAATCTCGCCAGAATCCATGACAGCTTCCACTGCCAACCCCAGACTCTGGAGTTCCTTGACCAACACCCGGAAGGATGCCGGAAGGCTGGGTTCCTCCAGCGGATCTCCCTTGACAATGGCTTCGTAGGCAGCCACGCGCCCCTGCACATCATCCGATTTGACCGTCAGCATTTCCTGCAGGGTGTAAGCTGCACCATAGGCTTCCAGCGCCCAAACTTCCATTTCACCGAAGCGCTGACCGCCAAATTGCGCCTTGCCGCCCAGCGGCTGCTGGGTCACCAGGCTGTACGGACCGGTGGAACGGGCATGTACTTTGTCTTCCACCAGGTGGTGAAGCTTGAGCATGGTCATCACACCCACAGTGACCGGCTGGTCAAATGGCTGCCCGGTTTTCCCGTTCCGGAGAACCTGCTTGCCGATAATGGGAACGGGAATTCCATTTTTCTCCATGTATTGATTGGCGGCAGCCCGCAAATCTTCATCAGCGATGCCGCTGGTATCCACTCCCTGCCCGGTCAGCCATAACCGCAGGCAGGCAGCAATGACCAGAACATCCTCTGGAAGAATCTGGGGGGATGATGGGGGAACCCCATCAAAATTCAATAACTCGTCCGGGTTGTATCCCTTGGTCTTCAGCCATTCCACCAGGGTGCTGCGCCGGGCATAGTACGGGTCACTGAGCAAGCGCGGCACGTCGTATCCAAGGCTGCCAAGCCACTGCTCCAGATAAAGCAGGCGGACTTCATCATCATCGCGGATCAGCATGGGGTCAAATTCATCCTGCTGAATCCACTTCCATGCGTCTCTCATCACTTCCGTCCATGCCTGATCCATCATCCAGGCACGTGCAAGTTCGGCTTCAATTTCCAACTCATTGGTACCGTCAAAAACAGGGGTGATCGCCCGGAAACCAAGCCGGAGAGCTGCCCAGCCAAGATGCGTTTCCAGCACCTGACCAATATTCATACGACCAGGAACACCCAATGGATTCAGGATAATATCCACAGGTGTGCCATCTTCAAGATAGGGCATGTCTTCCACAGGCACCACGCGGGAAACCACGCCCTTGTTCCCATGACGTCCCGCCATCTTATCACCGGCGGTAATCTTGCGGGTCTGTGCAACGGAGACACGCACCATCATATCCACGCCTGCAGAAAGATCCACGTTATCCGCCCGGGTAAAGACCTTGACATCCACCACCTTTCCACGCTCGCCGTGCGGCATGCGGAGGGATGTATCCTTCACGTCCCTGGATTTTTCACCAAAGATGGCGCGAAGCAGACGTTCTTCCGGTGTCAATTCCTTCTCACCCTTAGGGGTAATTTTGCCTACCAGGATATCATTCGGTCCAACTTCCGCTCCAATGCGGATGATGCCCTGTTCATCAAGATCCTTGATGGCATCCTCGCCGACATTTGGGATGTCGCGCGTGATTTCTTCAGGTCCCAGCTTGGTATCGCGGGCTTCCACTTCGTATTTTTCGATATGGACGGAAGTGAAGCGGTCTTCTTCCACCAGGCGTTCCGAAATCAGGATGGCATCTTCAAAGTTGCCGCCTTCCCAAGAGACAAAGGCGACCACCACGTTCTGTCCCAATGCAAGGTTTCCATCCACCGTGGAGGAGGAATCTGCCAGCACATCTCCCTTGTGAACGCGCTGACCCTTGACAACTGCCGGGCGCTGGTC
>CALMHE010000031.1 GCA_937863865.1 uncultured Anaerolineaceae bacterium
GTCATGGGATGGAGTAGACCCGTTGGCGGGATGAAAGATATTCTGATCAACAAAGAGGAGAGAATGAATGTTGCATGAATCCATGGATGCCGGTTTGCAGAAATTAATCGATGGAAATCGCCGTTTTGTCTCTGGACACTTGACAAGCCCACACCAATCGATTGAACGCCGCCAGGAAATCATTACCCGGCAGGAGCCCTTTGCCATTATTTTGGGTTGTTCCGATTCACGGGTGCCCCCGGAGTTGATTTTTGATCAGGGATTGGGGGACCTGTTTGTCATTCGAGTGGCGGGGAACATCCTGGATGAGGCTGTGCTGGGAAGCCTGGAATATGCTGTGACTCATTTGCGGGTTCCATTGCTGGTGGTGCTGGGACATTGTGAATGCGGCGCGGTGAAGGCGACAATTGAAGCCCTTGAATTGCATGAACACGCGGAGGGTCATCTCGGGTATATTGTTGACACCATCCAACCAGCAGTGGATGATGCGGAGCACCTGGAAGGGGACCTGGTTGATTGTGCCATCCATGCAAATGTGGACCGGATTATTCAGCACCTGATGCAAAGCGAGCCGGTGATCTCCTCTGCAATGAACGAGGGGAAGTTGCATATTGTTGCCGGGTTTTACGATTTGAAAACCGGGCTGGTTGAGTTCTCCACTCCATAATTCCTGGTAATTCAACAAGCGATCTTGTGATGAATGACGGTTTGGCGTGGTGTTGGAGAATGTTGGAAATCCCCAAAAATCATTGCGATTAAGATCGATGAACCGGTAAATCCATCCCGGACTTGTGCATCCCATGGGAAGCAGTGTCGGTATTCAATTCGGAAAAATATAGGCATGATTGGAGCCAGGAGGAGCAAATCGTGGCAGACACATATTACCCCGAGCCTACGGTTGGCGCGTTGATTATTGATTCAAGTGGCAGGTTTCTGCTTGTCCGCTCCCATAAATGGAGGAACCTCTATGTAATCCCTGGCGGGCATATTGAACTGGGAGAAACCATGGCTGATACGTTAATCAGGGAAGTCAAGGAAGAGACCAATTTGGATGTGTCTGATCTGGAGTTCCTGCTCTTTCAGGAATTTATCTTTGACGATTCCTTCTGGAAGCAAAAACATTTTATTTTCTTTGATTTTGCCTGCCGGGCTGTCTCAATGGATGTACAATTGAATTCCGAGAGTCAGGAATACCTGTGGATCATGCCTGAAGAACGATTTGAACTGCCCATTGACCCATATACCTTGCGCACGATGGACGCATACTTGAAAATTCACTCCCCTGGTTGATCTGAAAGGAGAAAGGTATGGCATTTTCAATTCTGTTGGGATATGCAACCCGGTATGGTTCCACCAAGGAAGCCGCCGATGTGGTTGCTGCAACGTTGCAAGAAGCCGGTTTCCAGGTGGATCTTCAACCGGCGCGGGAAGTAAAATCACTGGTCGGGTATGGGGCGGTGGTGCTGGGCGCGCCGCTCCAGATGTACCACTGGCACGAAGATGTCATTCGTCTGCTGCTGCGGCATCAAAAAGCCATCCAGCAGGTCCCTGTGGCTGTGTTTGCCCTGGGACCAACCACAAGCCCTTACGACGAAAAGGAATGGACCAGTGCCCGTCAGCAGCTTGATGGGGAC
>CALMHE010000032.1 GCA_937863865.1 uncultured Anaerolineaceae bacterium
GGTTCAGTTTGCGTGCCCGCGCCCATTCAGAAGCTCGATCAAAGAGAGCATTGGCTACTTCCTGATCATCCACAGATTCGAACAGATAAAAGGCTGCATCCCTGGTTTCATGGTATTGATTAAAAGGAATGAGCTCCATCGCTGCTATCCGTCCGACCATTTCTCCATTGTTTCTAGCAACGTAAAAATCCGCGACTGAGTGCTCATAAAACGGATGTTTATCCGGATTCATCATGGTTTTAATATCATTGATAAATGGGGGCACCCATTGGGGACAGTTTTTATACAGCCCATAATGAAACATGACGAATTCATGAACCTGCTTGCGATTCCGCACATCAATCTTCTCAACTGTGATCATTTGAACCTCTTTGCTGGAAAAAAATGATTTCTGAATGACATGAGTATACACGAAATAACGATTAAGGCACGGGATTATTTCCTGTCAGTGTCCCTTACGAATATCATCCTGCTAATAATCCCTGAGTACACAATATGTCGCAGCCAACTCCACCTTTGCACAAGCCAGAGGGAAATTCCTGCACCCAAAGCATCAACCCCCACATCCCATAATGTTCCATTCCTGCCCGGTACGATGGTCTGATGCCATTCATCGGTTGCAGCGTAGATGATTGTAATGAATAAAGCCAGGAGAATGGAACGATTCGACACCGAAGGAAAAAGGCGTAAAAAACTCAGCGCCAGGAATCCATAACCCATCATGTGCCCGCCCTTCTTTACAACCAGATCCAATATTTTTAATTTTGGCAGTTCTGAAGAAGGGATTGCAGAAATAAGAAATATTACCAGCATCATGATAATTGCCGGAGTCCATCGAATCAGAATTTGTCCGACCCCTCCTGTGTGTTCCAGTGATTTATTATTCACAATCCCACCCCCTAAGGAATTTCAGGAATTGAATCATTGCAGCATTAACCTCATCCGGCTTCTCAACAATCACCCCATGCCCCCCACCGGGGATGACAACCTGCCTGGCTCCAGATACAAGCTTGACCAGTTCAGCCTGTTCATCCATCCGGATTGTCGTATCTCCCTCACCCGTGATAACCAGAACCGGCATGGATAAATTCTTGAGATTACTGCGGGAATCAAATCGGAACAATTCCCGCATGGCTGACCGGTATATCACTGGATCCACTGTCAATATCCGCCTGACGGCTTCCTTTCGAAGCCATTCCTGTTCCGGATGGGGAAAAACCCGTCTCGCAACCAGCTCCGCCTGTTTTACCGGTGATTGGAAGTTGACAGTCAGATACCTTAAACCAAAATACAGCCATTCACTTGCATGCTTTGGACGCAGATGCGCAAATGTGTTAACCAAAATCAGACCGCATATCTTTTCTGGATGATAGAGAGCAATTTCCTGAGCAATGACTCCCCCCATGGAATGACCCACTAAAACCATTTTTTCATCGGTATTACTGGTCATCCATTGAATAACTTTTTCAGACACCAGGTGAATGTTCCAGGATTTGCCTTCATTTGGTGAATCTCCAAATCCCGGCAGATCCGGCGCAATGGGTCTGTAACCCATCCTGGAAAGCCCTTCCAATTGATAGTCCCACGAACTGCCATCCACTCCCAAGCCATGCAGAAGCAGGATGACTCCCTTACCCTGAGGATTTGGATCGAGAAACTTTAAAGAGGGTTCCACAATATCTCTCGG
>CALMHE010000033.1 GCA_937863865.1 uncultured Anaerolineaceae bacterium
TTTTTGCCGCTAAAATTGCCATCACGCACTATGCCAAGCAGGAACTGACGGCAAACAACAGCATTCCGGAGTGGGTATTGAAGATCTTCCCCACCATGAAGGGTTATTCCCAGATCAACAATTTCTACCCACTGGGTGCTGACTATGCCGGGCGCGACCTGTTCAGCCGCATCATCTACGGAGCACGCATTTCATTGACGGTTGCTTTCATCGGACCCATCATCAGCCTGATGATTGGGGTGGTTTACGGCTCCATCTCCGGCTTCTTTGGGGGACGCACCGACAATATCATGATGCGGGTTGTGGATGTGTTGTACGCCTTCCCGCAACTCTTGTTCATCATCCTGCTGCTGGCATTCTTCCGCTCCACCCTGGCAAGACCGGATCCCGGCACGTTTACCTACACCATGAGCCAGCTTGACAGTAAGCTGGGCGGCATGTTGTTTATCTTTATTGGCATCGGCGTGACCGCTTGGGAAACCATGGCGCGTCTGACCCGCGGCCAGGTGCTTGCCACCCGTGAGAAGGAATACATCGAAGCGGCACGCACCATTGGCGCCAACGATCTTCGCATCATGTTCCGCCATATCCTGCCCAATATCGTCGGACCGCTGGTGGTGGCGGAGACCCTGGCAATCCCGGGTTACATCTCCACCGAGGCGTTCCTGTCCTTCATCGGTTTGGGCGTCAACCCGCCCACGCCCTCCTGGGGCTCGATGATTTCGGATGGTTCGGCGGTCATCCGCACCTATCCCAACCAGGCGGTTTTCCCGGCGCTGGCGCTGGCAATCACCATGTTTGCCTTCAACTTCCTGGGTGATGGTCTGCGGGATGCACTCGACCCCCGCCTGCGCGGCACACAGTAATTTGAATTCCCTTTATAGTCAAAATACCCCGCCATGATTGGCGGGGTATTTGGTTAATTTTTATTGCTTACTGCCTGCATTCGCGTTTCGCCTTCTCCAACGGAAACAGCGGCAGGTCTACTGGATACTCCAAAACCAGGCAATGTTCCCACAGTCGGCATGGAAGCGAAACCCACGGAAACGGATGTGCAAAATTGTACCGGGAATTGCGGGAAGGAACCTCTCAAGGATTTGCCCCGGGAAACCCAACCTGGAGCCGCATATGGCTGGAATCAATATGTAAATGCTTCCCAACGAAGGCAGGAACAAAGCAATTTTATACAGCCATGCCGAAGAATTCTCAACCGGCAGCCTGGTGTTGACCATCAGCCTGGATGACTTTGATCAGGATTATGGCGCGGGGGAAATACCGGAGGATCTGGAACGGGCAAGTGACTTCATCCTTGGGGCATTCAGGCTGACACTCTGAGGTACACTCTGGATCATTTGGGGGATTTTCTAAAGCCATTTGTGAAATTGACCGGGCTTGCAGTGGGTTATAATACCCCTGTCGCCCATCGACGGAATGGAGAAATGGAACCCATGCGCCTGAAAACCACCCTCCTTGTGAACCTGCTCCTGGCGGCGGGATTGCTGCTTTCCGCCTGCCAGACTCCCACCCCGCTGCCCACTGCCACCACCCCGGCAGCCACAGCCACCCTGCAGCCCTCGCCCACCCCCACGCCGCTGCCGCGGACCTTCACCATCTGTCTGGGGCAGGAGCCAGCCTCGCTCTACCTGTATGCCAGCTCCACCCGCAGTACCTGGAGCGTGCTGGAAGCCGTTTACGATGGACCGATTGATACCCGCCAGTACACCCCCCAGCCGGTGATCCTGGAAAAACTGCCCGCCCTGGCAGACGGCGATGCCTCCTACGCCCCGGCGGACGTGGCATTTGGCGATGATGTCGTGGACGTGGATGGCAACCTGGTTCCGCTGGTGGCAGGCGTTCGGATTCTGCCCTCCGGCTGTGGAGATTCCTCCTGTGCCGTGGCATGGGATGGCACCAGCCCGCTGCAGATGGATGCACTCACCCTCCGCTACCGCCTTCTGCCCGGTCTCACCTGGTCGGACGGTGCCCCGCTCACTGCCGCCGATTCCGTCTATTCCTGGCAGGTATCGGCGGACGATGCCACCCCGGTGACCCGTACCCTGCTGGAACGCACTGCCAGCTATAC
>CALMHE010000034.1 GCA_937863865.1 uncultured Anaerolineaceae bacterium
ACCCGGACCTCGTCGACGCCCTCACGGAGGCTCCGCAGCAGCTTCGGCGGCGTGTTCTGCTGCATGTACGGGCAGGCAGCGCGGGGGTTCACGGGCACGAAATCCGTGCCCGGGGACGCCTTGCGCAACTGGTGCAGCATGCCCACCTCGGTGGCCACGAGGACGCGGCCCCCGTGCGTGGCCCGCGCCTGATCGAGCATGCCGCCGGTGGACAGGATGTGCGTCCGCTCGGCGGGCAGCTCGCCCCGCCCGGCCAGCCAGAGGGCCGACAAGCAGTGCTTCGCGCCGAGCCGTTAACCGCCCGTCAACCGTTCCGCCTGCACCGTTGCGCGGATCAGTTCAGGGGAACGGAGAGCAACACATGGGTTACACCCTCGGTCAGGCCGCGAAAGCTGTCGGCATGTCGAAAACGTCGATCCTGCGAAGCATCAAGGCAGGCAGGATTAGTGCAGGGCGAGATGAGTTGGGCCAATGGGCCATCGAGCCCTGCGAGCTGCATCGGGTTTACCCGCCCCTGACGGATGACACCGGCACGGGGAACGGTACGGAGGAACGAGGCGTAACCGGCGGCGAAACGGCTCTCCCCCGCCGGGTGGTAATCCGACACCCCATCCCGCCGCAACAGCACCACGCTGACGTCGTACTCCCGCTCCACCTCGCCCACCGACAGCTCCGCCAGCCGCGAGCCAATGACCGGTTCCTGGTCCCGTTCCATCACATAGATCAGAGACAGGTAATCCTGAACGGTTGAACTCAACCCGGAAATATCAAAATTAGGTGTGACATTTGTCATCAAATCATTTACCTTATTAATCTATGCTAATATTTTATATTAGCTTATAATAAAATATATAGCATTCAATTGATTATATCATTACTTTGTCCGGGAGGCTAAAATGCCAGAACCCAGCACACAAAAATCCTTATCCGAACTGGCTGTTGGTGAAGCTGCAATTGTCCATGCATTTCAAGGCGGCAGGGCGGTCAACAATCGGCTTGCTTCTCTTGGATTCACCCCGGGTGTGCAGATCACCATGATTCAAAATTATGGCTGGGGACCACTGATTGTAATTGTGCGTGGGACGCGTATTGCGCTTGGACGCGGCGAAGCCAGCCAGATTATTGTTGAGTGAGACCAAAATGAGTGATTGTCATCCTTCTGTAACGGCTGTGCCATCCACACAGGCGTCCCTGACGACTGGCACCCCGGTGATTGCTCTGGCTGGTCAGCCAAACATGGGCAAGTCCACCTTGTTCAACCTGTTGACCGGTTTGAACCAGCACGTAGGTAATTGGCCCGGAAAAACCGTGGAACGGCGGCAGGGAACCTTCGATTTCAACGGTCAGCCTGCCTTGCTGGTGGATTTGCCCGGAACCTACAGCCTGACCGCAAATTCACCTGAAGAGGTGATTGCCCGGGAGTTCATTTTGCGGGAAAAGCCCGCGGTTGTTGTGGCGGTGGTCAGCGCAGCCAACCTGGAACGTTCCATGTACCTGGTGGCGGAATTGGCGGCACTGGAAGCCCCCCTGGTTGTGGCATTGAACATGATGGATGTTGCCGAACAGGAGGGGATTGTGGTGGATGCCCATGTCCTGGAGGCAGCCCTGGGATTGCCGGTTGTTCCAATAATTGCCTCGCGGGCAGTAGGCGTGAAGGATCTGCTCCGGGTGGTTGAAAAAGTAATGATGGGGGAAGGTACGTATTCCCCTTGCCTGCCAGAAATTCGCCCGGATCACCAGGAAGTGCTGGAAAAGATTCGGGCGCAGATTAACGGGTATGTACCCGACCCATATCCGCTGCGCTGGATCGCCCTGAAGCTGCTGGAAGGGGATGTTGAAGTGGCCCGCTTTATGCAATCCGCGCTCCCACCTGCGGAGTGGGATGAAGTCCATCAAATCCTGATGGCGCATGACGATGCCTTCCTGGCGGTGGCTTCCGGGCGGTATGAATGGATTGGACGGATTGTTCGGGCGGCAGTCCGGCAGCCGAGGGTGGGACAGATTGGTCTGACCGGGCGGCTGGATCGCTGGGCTGCTCACCCGGTTTGGGGATTGATCATTCTGGCAGCCGTTCTTGGGCTGGTATTTTGGCTAACCTTCACGATTGGCAGCCCGTTGCAGCAATGGCTGGATGAAAACGCAGTTGCTCCACTGGCTGGGTGGGCAGGGGATCACCTGGCATGGGCGCCCTTCTGGCTGCGTGGGATGGTGGTGGATGGCATCATTGGCGGGGTTGGATCCGTTCTGACGTTCCTGCCCATCCTGGTGATTTTCTTTGCGGCTTTCGCCCTGCTGGAGGATGTGGGTTACATGGCGCGGGCAGCCTTCATCATGGACAAGATCATGCACCGCTTCGGCCTGCACGGTCGTTCCTTTATCCCTATGATCATGGGATTCGGCTGCAACGTACCTGCCATTATGGCCACCCGCACCTTACGCAACAAGGGGGACCGGATCCTGACCATGCTGATCGTTCCCTTCATGTCGTGCAGCGCGCGGCTGCCGGTGTATACGCTCTTTGCGGTGGCGTTCTTTCCCGAGACGAGCAACCTCGTGGTCTTCTCGCTGTACCTGATCGGGATCACGGCGGGCGTGCTCGCGCTGGTCGCGACGCTGTACCCGAGCTGGCGGGCGTCGCGCGTGCGGCCGGCCGAGGCGCTGCGCTATGAGTGACGCCGCGCCGCCGGTGCTGGAGTGCGTCGGGCTCGCCAAGACCTACGGCGAGGGTCCGCTGGCGGTGAGCGTGCTCTCCGGCGCCGACATCCGTGTCGAGCGCGGCGAGCGCATCGCGATCGTCGGCGCCTCCGGCTCCGGCAAGAGC